>DAOTYX010000080.1:0-1872 GCA_034434635.1 Anaerolineae bacterium
CACAAGTAGCACATTAACAACCTGAATTGCCAGAAACTCAAACAGGGTGCATAATACACCTGGGAGGTCGAAGCGGCTACCCGGTTGTGTCTGAGGAGCAGCGCTGCCTCTGCACGAAGATTGCCGGCTCCGCCCAGGTGACCCGATTCGGAACATTGGGGCTGCGCCTGTCGCAGGCCCCGTATCAGTAGCAAGGCTGGGTTCAGTATGACACCGTGGTCTTGGGCACATGGCCGCTTCGAGTCCCATCGTCAACCCTTTCAATCTAGGTGCAAGGAGGTCGTACAAATGGACACCCGAATCATCGGCATTGACCTGGCGGTGACCGCCGCCCATAAGGCGATTGTGCTGGACCAGACCAGCAATCGCTTCGTGTCCCCTGTGCTTACGTTCCATACTGACCCAGCCGAGATGGACCGGTTGCTCACCACGGCACGCATGGGCGCCTCCCCAGACGTGCAACTGGTCGCCGTGCTCGAAGCCACGGCCATGTCCTGGTTCACCGTCGGCGTCTACCTGGAGCGCCAGGGGGTCGCCGTGTACCGCGTCAACGGTCAACAAGTGGCCGACCTGCGCAAGGTCTACCAGCGCCACGCCAAGAGTGACCGCATTGATGCCCGTGTGTTGGCCCGGCTATACGGGACCCACCCGGAGCAACTCCATCGGGTCTTTCTGCCCACCGGCCCGCAGATGGCCCTGCAGCGCGCCTGTCGCGAACTCCATCGCCTGACCCGGCTCATCGCCGCCGGCAAGCAACGTCTCCTGACCACCGACCAGTTCGCCTGGCTGGGCCTGCCGGACATTCTCCCGCCCTACGCAGACGTCACTCGCTGGCTGCGCGAACAGTGGTATGACCCCTGGCGCGTCTACGAGGCCGGAGAAACCGCCCTCGCCAACGCCTGGGAAGCTGCCTCGCCCATCCAGCCCGCCGACACGGCCTGGATTCCGGCTCTCTATGAGCGCGCCCGGCAGGTGATGGCGCTGTACGACGACGTCCACCGCCCGGACTACTCCCTCTTGCAGGCCAGCGTGGCGCGTGAACAGGCCCGCCTCAAGACGGTCGAGGAGCAAGCACAGGTCCTCCGCCTCAAGGTCGTGCGCCCACTCTACCGCCAACTGCACCCCACACGCCATCTCGAAACCCTGCGCGGCGTCGGGCAGGATAGCGCCGCGGTCTACATCGCCTTCATCGGCGACATCCTGCGCTTCCCCTCCCTCCACGACTTCCGCGGCTGGAGTGGGATGATCCCGTTCAGCCGCCAGAGCGGAGAGGCCCAGGCACGAGGCCTCCATATCACCCAGGCCGGCCCTGATCTCATCAAGGCCACCGCCTTTATGGATGCCAACGTCGCCCGGCTCTACGACCCGCAGATCGCCGCCATCTACTACGAGCAGATGGTCGAGCGGGGCAAACATCACCTGCAAGCCGTCTGCGCCTGCGCCACCCACCTCCTCGACCGCATCTACGTCATCCTCAAAGAGGACCGCCCTTATGAACTGCGGGACGTAGATGGCCAGCCCGTCACCAGGCGTCAGGCCCGCACCATCTGCATGACCCGGTACCACGTCCCTGACGAAATCCGCCAACGCAACAACGTCCGCCAACGCCGGGCCCGCGCCGAGGAACGTACCGAGCGCCGCTACCAGCGCCGTCACAAAGACGAGTGAGGGGTTGAAGCTGTGAACGTCGTCATCCGGCTACGCGCACCACCCGTGCTCGGATAACTACACTCTCGCCAGCCCTGAAAACCCACCCTCTCACGGTGGCGCAAAGATGCTCAACACGCCACCTGTAGTTCAGTGCGGCCTGTGCCCGGCTCAGACTATTCAGGTTGTTCAGGTTCTGCTACTTGACAAGATTTAGAACATCTT
>DAOTYX010000081.1:0-11680 GCA_034434635.1 Anaerolineae bacterium
CCTGAGGGGTAACAAACCGCCTTCCCTGGCATCTCTCTGGTGATGCCACTCCCAAGGTAACGGATACCCGGCGATCGCCCACTCTTCACGGAACTGGACTGTCCCAGGATCGTACATAACGTCTTGCGTTAGTGAACTCTCCGGCCCAAAACGCCGCTCCGGCTTGCCTGTTTCAAGAAACCACTCGCGCACAAGATCCCACGCCTGTTGAACCGACTGATCTGGATCGTATCCTCCTAGCGGCGGTGGCAGAGATGCCGTTGGTATACGCTGCACAACTCTCCCCTCGACCGGGTGCATAGTCCAGGCGCACTCTTCATCCAGGCAGGCAGCGTGCCCGCTGGGGTCGGTATACCGCAGCGGATTGTTGGTAACGTACGCGTACCGGTTCAGCGCCTGCGGATTCCCCGGCTCCGGCACCACCGTGTCCGCACTGATGAACCGCCCCAGCGCCGGGTCGTACCAGCGGGCGCGGTAGTCGTAGAGGCCGAAGCCCTCCACGCGCTGGCCGGTGAAGGTGAAGTCGGTGGGCAGCGCGCCGCCGTAGCGCACCGCACCGTACGGGTCGTACCCCGTGCGGCTGCCGGGCACGACGGCCCCGCCCGCCGTGGTCGCCAGAGAGGTGGAGCCGAGGTGGTCGCTGTGCAGGTAGTATATCACACCTCCCGCCCGCATCGCAACCCGCCGGCCGCTGGCGTAGTAGTACGCGGTCGCTACGCCGGTGGTGACATTCTCCTCGTAGATGTCCCCCAGATAGGCCGTGGTCCCTGCGGGGCCGATGCGCAGCACACGGTGGCCGTCCCCGTCATACACGAAGCGCGTCGCGGCGCCGGTGACGGTGTTCGTCACCGCTACCAGCCGGTTCTCAACCGCCCGGCGTCACCAGCAGTTACAGGCTTTCGTGAAATTCGTGCTCCAAACCCCTTGACAAGCCGCAGATTTTGGCTATACTAGTTATTGAGAGCGCTCCCAAACCCTCGCCTGTTTCTCCCGCTTCGCGTCGGCCAGACCGCGGTTATTGTGCACAGTTCTTGGGAGCGCTCCCAGGAGGCAGAGGTGCCCACTCTGGAAGAGGTCGCTCGCCTGGCTGGCGTCTCCCGATCCACCGTCTCCCGGGTGGTCAACAACCACCCCAACGTGCGCGCCGAAACCCGCGAGCGCGTCTGGGAAGTGATCCGCCAGTCCGGCTACCAGCCCAACGTCGTCGCCCGCAGCCTGGTCACCACCCGCACCCACATCATCGGCATGATCATCCCCTACGCCGTCACCGCCCTCTTCACCGACCCCTTCTTCCCCCTCCTGCTGCGTGGCGCGACGGAGGCCTGCAACCAGCACCACTACCAACTCCTGCTCTCCCTCCTGAACGACCCCGCCGGCCGCGGCGAGATGTACCGCCAGGTGCTCCAGAACGGCTACATGGACGGCATGATCGTCGCCTCCACGCCGGTAGACGACCCGTTGATCCCTAACCTCATCGCCGACCGCCTGCCCTTCGTCTCCGTGGGCCGTCACCCTGACGAGCGCGTGCACTACGTGGACGTGGACAACGTCGGCGGGGCGCAGATGGCGGTCGAGCACCTCATCCGCCTGGGCCACCGACGCATCGCCACCATCACCGGCCGCCTCGACATGGTCGCAGGACAGGACCGTCTGGCAGGCTACCGCCAGGCCCTGCAGGCCCACGGCCTCCCGATCCGCAAGGAGTTGATCGCCGAGGGGGACTTCACCGAGATCGGCGGCACCACCGCCGCGCAGCGCCTCCTGTCCACCGACGCCACAGCCATCTTCGTCGCCAGCGACATCATGGCCATCGCCGCGCTCAAGACGCTCCGCCAGGCCGGCCGGCTCGTCCCCAATGACGTCGCCCTGGTCAGTTTCGACGATGTCCCTGTAGCCACAGCGATAGACCCGCCGCTGACGACCGTGCGTCAGCCGATCGCGCGGATGGGTTCGATGGCTGTGGAGGTGCTGTTGAGTCTTCTGGACCGCCCTGAAGAAGGTCGGCTCGCCCACCGCATCATCCTGCCCACCGAACTGGTCATCCGCGAATCGTGCGGGGCGGTCGCAGCCCGTGCGAAGTGAAGGAGGTGATCGGCGGGAGATGAATCAGTGTTCAAGCGTGGTCCGGTTGTACGTAACCAAGACGTTTCAAGAGGAGAAAGGAGATCAGAAATGCGCAGGATAGCCTTTACTCTGTTGGGGCTCCTGGCGATCGCGAGCCTTCTGCTCACCGCCTGCGGGCCGACCGCGACCCCCACTGCAGCCCCCACCGAGGCGCCTACCCAGGCGCCAACCGAAGCGCCCACCGAAGCGCCAACCGAAGCCCCCACCCCACCACCCACCGAGGTCGTCTACCCGCGAAATGAGACCCTCTACACCAGCGGTAAGCAGTGGGGACCGCCCACCTCGTGGAACCCCCTCCAGCCTGGTTCGTATGCAATGGGGGTGATCGGTCTGTGCTATGAGACCCTCTTCCTCTACGACCCCCTGCAGAACGAGTACATCCCCTGGCTGGCCGAGAGCGGCGAGTGGGTGAGTGACAACGTCTACCAGGTGACGCTCCGTCAGGGCGTCGAGTGGAGCGACGGCGAGCCTCTGACCGCCGATGACGTCGTCTACACCTTCGAACTGGGGCAACTGGAGGGCGTCTACTACAAGCCGCTCTGGGACTGGCTGGAGAGCGTCACGGCGGTTGACGACCACACCGTCCAGTTCACCTTCTCCGAGGTCCGCTACCAGGAGTGGGGGAACACGCTGTACTCCATCGCCATCGTCCCCAAGCACCTGTGGGAGGGCCGGAGCGAGGAAGATATCGTCACCGGAGCCAACCTCCCGCCTGTGGGCACAGGGGCCTACCTCTATGAGACCCACTCCGAAGACCGCATGGTCTGGCGGCGGAACGACAACTGGTGGGCAACGGGTGCCCTGGGCCTCTCCGTCGGCCCCAAGTACATCGTGGACATCGTCAATCCCAGCAACAACGTGGCGCTGGGCCTGGTGCTCCAGGGGCAACTGGACCTGAGCAACAACTTCCTGCCGGGCGTCGCCACCCTGGTCGAGGGCGGCTATGGGCTCCAGACCTGGTACCCCGACCCGCCCTACATGCTCTCGGCCAACACCGCCTTCCTGTTCATGAACACCACCAAGGCGCCCATGGATGATCCGGCTTTCCGCAGGGCGATGGCCTACGCCATCAATGTGGACGACATCGTCACTCGCGTCTACGGTAACATCGTCCAGAAGGCCAACCCCACCGGCCTGCTGCCGACCTGGGAGCAGTACGTCAGCCAGGAGGTGGTGGACGAACTGGGCTTCTCGTACGATCCCGACATGGCCCGTTCCATCCTGGCGGAGGCTGGCTACGTGGACGTGAACGGGGATGGCTTCGTGGAGGCCCCCGACGGCTCCGAGATCGCGCTGAAGATCATCGTCCCGTTCGGCTGGACCGACTGGATGGAGTCCATCAACGTCATCGCCGCCAGCGCCCAGGCGGTGGGGATCAACCTCCAGGCGGAGTTCCCGGACTTCGGCGGGTACTGGGATCAGCTCACCGGCGGCACCTTCGACATGGCCATCAACAACTTCGGCTCCAACATGAGCGACACCCCCTGGACCTTCTACTTCTGGCTGTTCCGCAACCCCATCACCGACAACATGTCCAACGGGAACTTCGGCCGATACGACAACCCCGAGGTCTTCGACCTGGTGGTCCAGCTGGACCAGACCCCGGTTGATGACCCGGAGGCCATGAGCGCGGTGATGGCGGAGATCCAGAGGATCCAACTGACCGATATGCCAGCGATTCCTTTGTGGTATAATGGTCTGTGGGCCCAATGGAACTCGACTTACTGGACCAACTGGCCATCCGCCGCGGAGGATGCGCCGAAGTACCTGCCGTGCACCTGGAACGGCTACTGGAACATGACTGCCATCTTGATGCTCACCGAACTGCAGCCAGCGTCACAGGAGTAACGGTCTGCGAGTCGCCCCTTCCCTCACTCCGGGAAGGGGCGACTCTTCTCAGTCTCTGAACGTAATACCCTGCACCCTCCCGCAGGTTAGAAAGTGATGCGGAGATCACGCCCAAACCTGCGGGAGGGTAGGCAGTCTAAACAAGGAGCCGCCGTGGGAAGGTATCTGGGACGCAAACTGTTGATTTACATCCTCACCTTCTTCCTCGCGGTGACGATAGACTGGCTGATCCCGCGCTTCATGCCCGGCAATCCGGTGCAGACGATGCTGGCCCGCTTCGCGCTGCGCGCCGATTCGGCCGAGGTGCTGCGCAGTTACTACATTCGGGCCTTCGGGTTGGACCTTCCCCTCTGGCAGCAGTACCTGAATTTCTGGGCCGCGTTGTTCCGGGGCGACCTGGGGATCAGCACCTGGCTGTTTCCCCAGCCGGTGCTCGAGATCATCAAGGGCGCGGTGCCCTACGACCTTTTCCTCCTGTTGCCGGCCATCATTCTGAGTTGGATCGCCGGGAACCGGGTGGGCGCCATCGCCGCGCGGACCCGATGGCTGGATAACACCATCCTCCCGCTGGGCTACATCCTGACCGCCACCCCCTACATGTGGCTGGCCATCGTGCTGGCGTGGGCATTGGGCAATGAGGCCCGCCTTTTCCCCATCGCTGGCGCCTACAGTTTCGGGCTACGCCCTCACCTCTCCTGGCTGTTCATCAAGGACCTGCTGTGGCACTGGTTCCTCCCCTTCGCCTCGCTGTTTATGGTGATGTTCGGCGGATGGGCCATCGGCATGCGGAACATGATCATCTATGAACTGGAGTCAGACTACTCCCGCTATCTGGAATCCCTGGGCGCCCCCCGGCGGCTCATCCGCCAGTACGCCTTCCGCAACGCCGTGCTCCCCCAGATCACCGGCCTGGCGCTCCAACTGGGCGGCATCATCGCCGGCGCCCTGGCCACGGAGATCGTCTTTGCCTACCCCGGCCTCGGCTACCTGATCCTCCAGGGCGTCCAGAATCAGGACTATTTCCTGATCCAGGGGTGTTTTCTCTTTATCATCTTCGGCGTATTATTGGCCAATTTCGCCATTGACATTATCTATGTCCTGGTGGACCCGCGGACAAGACTAGGGATGACGGGTGAATAGCGTATGGAGCGCAAACAGCCCAAGAAGGTGCGGAGCGAATTCCTCTATTTCGCGCTGAGAAACCGCAAACTGCGGGTCGGCCTGGGGATCCTGCTCTTCTTCCTGATCTTCGCCATCGTCGGCCCGTTCCTGAGCCGGTACGATCCCACCGCATACGCGGGACCTCCAGCCCAGTCCCCCTCACGGGAGTTCTGGTTTGGGACCACAACCTTCGGCCAGGATGTCTACAGCCAGTTCGCCTATGGTCTGCGCTCCACCTTCATCGTAGGACTGATCGGGGGGACGATCGGCACCATCATCGGCATGTTGATCGGTCTCCTGGCCGGATACCGCGGCGGCGCGGTGGATGAGGCCCTCAACATGCTCACCAACATCGTCCTCATCATCCCCACGCTGGCGGTCCTCATCATCATCGCCGCCTACCTCACGGTGCGGGGGATCGTCACCGAGAGCATCTTCATCGGCCTGACGGCCTGGCCATGGGCAGCACGGGCGATCCGCGCCCAGACCTTCTCCCTGCGCGTGCGGGAGTTCGTGGACCTGGCGCGGATGAGCGGCCGCAGTTCCCTGCGGATCGTGCTCACGGAGATCGCGCCGAACATGATGTCCTACCTCCTGCTGGTCTTCATCCTCCAGTTCGGCGGCGCCATCCTCAACGCGGCCACGCTGGACTTCATCGGCCTTGGCCCTACGCGGGGGATGTCGCTGGGCCTGATGATGAACAACGCCGTCCTCTGGGCCGCCCTCCAACTGGGGATGTGGTGGTGGCTGATTCCCCCCGGCGCCGCCATCGCCGCCATCGTCGGCGCGCTCTATGTGATGAACGTCGGCCTGGACGAGGTCTTCAATCCCAAACTGCGGGAGATGTAGGGATGAGCCTCCAGGTAGAGAACCTCAGAGTCTACTACCGCACCCTCAAAGGATACGTTCACGCCCTGGAGGGGGTGAGTTTTTCCGTCGGCGACCGGGAGATCATGGGGCTGGCCGGGGAATCCGGCTGCGGGAAGACCACCCTCGGTCACAGCCTGATCTACCTGCGGCCGCCGATGAACTTCATCGAGGGACGGGTGCTCCTGGACGATCAGGAGGTGCCGGTTTGGGATATGGAGAGGATGCGCGAGTTCCGCTTCCGGCGCATCTCCCTCATCCCCCAGTACGCGATGAACGCCCTGAACCCGACGCGCAAGATCGGGAGGATGATCGCCGAACTTCTAGACAGCCGGGGAGCGGACTACGGAGAACTGCTGCCGGAACTGAAGCGCCGGCTGGACCTGGTGCAGTTGTCGCACGACGTGCTGAAGATGTATCCCATCGAACTGTCGGGAGGGATGAAGCAGCGGACCGTGATGGTCATGTCCACGCTGCTCGACCCCTCGCTCCTCATCGCCGATGAGATCACCTCGGCGTTGGACGTCTCCACCCAGAAGGCGGTCTGTGAGATGCTGGTGGAGTTCCGGGACCAGGGCTTCGTCAAGAGCACGATCGTCATCACCCACGATATTTCCATCCTGTACCAGATCGCCGACACGATCCTGGTGATGTACGCCGGCCAACTGACAGAGAAGGCGCCGACGGACGTGATCTTCCAGTCCCCTCGCCACCCCTACACGAAGTTGCTGATCGCCTCCCTCCCCAAGGTTGGCGTGCGGTACGGCGAGGAACGGCTGCGGGGCATCCCCGGCGCCCCTCCGCAGCTCCTGGACCCTCCGGCGGGATGTCGTTTCAGGGAGCGGTGCCCGGTCGCCTTTGACCGCTGCACGGAGGAGCCCCCGTTCCTGGAGATCTCACCCGGCCATTTCGTCGCCTGTTGGAGGGAATCCTGAGCATGCTCACGCTGCAAAACGTCTCCAAGGTCTACCGGATCGGCGCCTTTGGGCTGCGGCGGCTGACGGCCATCCGCGACGTCAGTTTCGAGATCGGCCAGCGGGAGATCGTCTCCCTGATCGGCGAGAGCGGCAGCGGGAAGAGCACCATCGGCAAGATGATCCTCCGCCTCATCCCCGTCACCTCCGGGACAATCCGCTTCGAGGGGACGGACATCTCCACCCTGAAAGGGGGCGCACTCAAGGAGTATTACCGGAAGGTGCAGGGGGTCTTTCAGGACCCCTTCGCCTCCTACAACCCCATTTTCAAGGCCGACCGGATCTTCGCCATGGTTCACGACGAGTTCTTTCCCAACGTGGGCGCCCAGGAATGGCGCGAGAAGGTGGAAGGAGCCTTGCGAGCGGTCGGCCTGAATCCCCCTGATGTGCTGGGTAAGTTCCCCCACCAGCTGAGCGGAGGGCAGCAGCAGCGTTTCCTGATCGCCCGGGCGCTGCTTTTGGATATCCGGCTCCTGATCGCCGATGAGGTCATCAGCATGCTCGATGCCTCCACCCGCATTGACGTGCTCAACCTCCTGAGCGACCTCAAAGCCCGTGGCCTCTCCATCCTCTTCATCACCCACGACCTCTCGCTGGGTTACTACATCAGCGAACGGGCGATGATCCTCTACCGGGGGCGCGTCCTGGAGATGGGGCCTACGGACAGGGTCTACCTGCACCCGTTCCACCCATACACGGAGATGTTGATGGAATCTGTCCCCCGGCTGGACCACAGGTGGGAGGAAGCGATCCGCGTGGAGAAGGCGACGACGCCGGATCGGCCGGTTGCGGGCTGCGTCTACGCCGACCGCTGCCCCAGGGCCAAGGAGTCCTGCACCCGGCAGGAGCCGGAACTGGTCGAGGCGGAGAGCGGTCACTTCGTGGCCTGCTGGAAGTGAGCCAGAGATCCCCCTCAGGAGCGCCAACGGTGTCGGCAAGAGTCATCGGTCCTGCCCTGCCCCACATCCCCTGGGAGGAACGCCCACCCGCCAGCAACGAGGTGGTCTGGCGTTCGAGCCGAAACCCCATCATCACCCGTGACGCCGTACCCGGCGCGAACAGCATCTTCAACAGCGCCGTCGTCCCCTTCGGCGACGGCTTCGCCGGGGTCTTCCGCTGCGACAACACCGCCCGTCGCATGCAACTGCACGCCGGACGGAGCAGGGACGGCATCCACTGGCACATCGCGCCCGACCGCATCCGGTTCCGTTGCGACGACGAGGAGATCGGCCACTTCGTCTACGGCTACGACCCGCGGGTGTGCTGGCTGGAGGATCGCTACTACGTCACCTGGTGCAACGGCTACCACGGGCCGACCATCGGCCTGGGCTACACCCACGACTTCGAGACCTTCTACCAGATGGAGAACGCCTTCCTGCCCTACAACCGGAACGGCGTGCTCTTTCCACGGCGCATCAACGGCAAGTACGCCATGCTCAGCCGTCCCAGCGACACGGGCCACACCCCTTTCGGGGACATTTTCTACAGCGAGAGCCCCGACCTGATCCACTGGGGCCATCACCGACACGTGATGTCCCCCACCGACGGCTGGCAGGCCACCAAGGTCGGGGCCGGCCCCACGCCGATAGAGACCACCGAGGGCTGGCTCCTGATCTACCACGGCGTGCTGACCTCGTGCAACGGCTTCGTGTACTCCTTCGGCGCGGCGCTGCTGGACCTCGACCAGCCGTGGAAGGTCATCTACCGCACGCGCGCCTATCTGCTCAACCCCCGGGAGCCCTACGAGTGTGTGGGGGATGTGCCGAACGTGACCTTCCCCTGCGCGGCGCTGTGCGACCCGCCCACCGGGCGGATGGCGATCTACTACGGCGGCGCCGACACGGTCACCTGCCTGGCCTTCACCCGCTTCGACGCGCTGATGGACTTCGTCCGCGCCTCGCACGTCGCCGCCGACTGAACGGCTGCTGTTGCGGCAACCGCCTGCCCTCCCGCAGGTTCCGGCGGGGCCCGGTGTGCGGCTTCTTGGACTGCACCGACGAAGTCGGCGCTTTCAGAGCGGTGACTTTGTCACCGCAATCCACATCTTCCCTACCAGCCCAGGAGGACCCATGCGCTACGGCCATTTCGATGACACGAACCGTGAATACGTGATCACCCGACCGGACACTCCCCTGCCCTGGATCAACTACCTGGGCTGTGAGGCTTACTTCGGCATCATCTCCAACACCGCCGGCGGCTACTCCTTCTACCGGGACGCGCGCCTGCGGCGCATCACCCGCTACCGGTACAACAACGTCCCCTTCGACTGCGGCGGGCGCTACATCTACCTGCGAGACAACGGCTCCGGGGAGTTCTGGTCCCCCTCCTGGCAGCCCACCTGCCACGAACTGGAGCGCTACGCCTGCCGTCAC
This sequence comes from Anaerolineae bacterium, assembly GCA_034434635.1. Lineage (GTDB taxonomy): Bacteria > Chloroflexota > Anaerolineae > B4-G1 > DUEL01 > DAOTYX01. Next base: position 9,347 of record DAOTYX010000081.1, read on the forward strand.
GGCCTGGGGTACACCATCATCGGCTCGACCCGCAACGGGATCGAGGCGCAGACCTGCTACTTCGTCCCGCTGGGCGAGAGCCTGGAGATCTGGTCGCTCACGCTGACGAACCGCCGGGCCACCCCAGCGGACCTCTCGATCTTCTCCGCGGTGGAGTTCTGCCTGTGGGATGCCTGGGACGACGCCACCAACTTCCAGCGCAACTTCAGCACCGGCGAGGTAGAGATCGAGGATGGCGTCATCTACCACAAGACCGAATACCGCGAACGGCGGAACCACTTCGCCTTCTTCGCCTGCTCGGAGGAACTGGCGGGGTTCGATACCCAACGGGAGGCGTTCCTGGGGCCCTACCGGGGCTGGGATCGTCCGGTCGTGGTGGAGCAGGGGCGCTCTTTCAACTCCGAAGCCCACGGCTGGGCGCCGATCGGCTCCCATCACGTCAGAGCGCTGCTCCAACCCGGCGAAAGCCGTCGGATTCTCTTCCTGCTGGGCTATCACGAGAACCCGCTGGAGCGGAAGTTCGCCCCTCCCGGCTCACAGAGGATCAACAAGGAGACGGTCAGGCCGGTCATCGCCAGGTATCTGGACCCGAACGAGGTGGAACGGGCCTTCGACGCTCTGCGCGCCTACTGGGAGGGCCTGCTGAGCCGGCTGCAGGTGGAGACGCCGGACGAACACACCAACCGCATGGTCAACGTCTGGAACGCCTACCAGTGCATGGTCACGTTCAACCTCTCCCGCTCGGCCTCGTTCTTCGAATCGGGCGTTGGGCGTGGGATGGGCTTCCGCGACTCCAGTCAGGACCTGCTGGGCTTCGTGCACATGGTCCCGGAGCGGGCGCGGCAGCGCATCCTCGACCTGGCGGCAACGCAACTGGAGACGGGGGCAGCCTATCACCAGTACCAGCCGCTGACCCGGCGCGGCAACGATGCTGTGGGCAGCGGATTCAACGATGACCCGCTCTGGCTGGTGCTGAGCGTCGCCGCATACCTGAAGGAGACTGGCGACATCGCCGTGCTGGACGAAGCGGTCCCCTTCGACAACCGGCCCGGCAGCGAGGTCCCGCTCTACGAGCACCTGCGCCGCTCCATCCGCCACACGCTCGAACGCCTGGGGCCGCACGGGCTGCCGCTGATCGGGCGGGCGGACTGGAACGACTGCCTGAACCTCAACCTCTTCTCCACCGAGCCCGGGGAGTCCTTCCAGACCGCGCCGCTCAAGCGGGACGGTCAGGTAGCGGAGTCGGTCTTCATCGCCGCGCTCTTTATCCTCGCCGCCAAAGAGATGGCGGAGATCGCCGCCATCCGCGGCCTCCCGGCGGAGAGTCAGCAATACCGCGACGCCGCCGCGCAGATGGAAGCGACCATCTGGGCGCACGGCTGGGACGGCGAATGGTTCCTCCGCGCCTACGACGCCGATGGCAACAAGATCGGCTCCCGCGAGTGTGAGGAGGGGCAGATCTTCATCGAACCGCAGGGGATGGGGGTGATGGCTGGTCTGGGCCTGAAGCGCGGGGAGGCGGAGAAGGCGCTGGCCGCCGTTCGGGAGCGGCTCGTCACGCCCCACGGCATCGTCCTGCAACAGCCTGCCTATTCCCGCTATCAACCGCGCCTGGGGGAGATTTCCTCTTATCCGCCGGGTTACAAGGAGAACGCCGGCATCTTCTGCCACACCAACCCGTGGGTGATGATCGCCGAGGCGCGGCTGGGGCATGGCGACCAGGCACACGACCACTACACGCGCATCAACCCTTCAGCCCGTGAGGCCATCAGCGAGGTCCACCGGTGCGAACCTTACGTGTACGCCCAGATGATCGCCGGGCGCGACGCGCCGACGCACGGCGAGGCGAAGAACTCCTGGCTGACCGGGACAGCGGCGTGGAACTACGTCGCCATCACGCAGTGGATTCTGGGCATCCGGCCCACCCACGCCGGCCTCCAGGTCGCCCCGGTCATCCCCAAACGGTGGGCCGGTTTCACGGCCAGGCGCCTGTACCGCGGGGTCATGTACCACATCTGTGTTGAACGCGTGGGCGAGGGGAACACCGTCTCACTGACCGTTGACGGCCAGCCCGTCGCGGGAGACATCGTGCCGCTGCCGCCGTCCGGCCAGACCGAGGTGCGGGTGCGGGCGGTGGTGTCGTAGGCAGAGAATCCCTCACACCACCTCCCACCGCTCGCACCGCCCACCCCAGCGGGCCACGACCTGCCCATCCATCCGAATCTGGGCAATCTCGCAGAGGTTCGGGCAGGCGTGGCACTCGAAAGAGCTCGCCTGCACCTCCGCCTGGGCCACGTCAAAACCCTTGAAGCGGCTCGGCTGACCGTCGCTCCA
>DAOTYX010000082.1:0-2732 GCA_034434635.1 Anaerolineae bacterium
CCGGTCGGGTAGTCATAGGCGGTGAGCATGGTGATCGGCTCGCCCTTTTCCCGCTTCTCTTTCAGCGTCAGGATGGTGACCTTCTTGCGGCTCATGCTTGCCTCCTTGCGAAAAGTGGTCCTGTCCCCTGTCGAGGACCTGCCTCGACGCTCACGCTTCCTGCTTCGTCTCGTCCTCGTCGCCCGTTTCCGCCCTGCCCTGCCGTTCCTGGTAGATGCGCTGCCCGGCGTCGAGGATGTGTTGAGTGAGGGCTTCGCCTGCTTCTCGGCCCTGCCGGTTCTCGATGTAGCGGACGATCTCGGCGTGCAGGCTGATCATGTCCTCGATAGGGTGGTAGAGGGCGTGGGTGAGGTCAATGAAGATGCGGATCTGGACGATCATGCTCAGCCAGGTCTCCAACAGGCGGGAGTGGCCGGACAGGCGGCAGAGCGTCTCGTGGAAGGCGATATCCAGGTCCGCCACGCGCTGCAGGTCGCCCTGGCGGGCGGCCTGGGCCATGTCGGTGACGGCCTGCTGGAGCAGGAGGACAGTCTGTGGGGTGACCTGTTCGGCCACCAGGCGCACGGCCAGGCTTTCGATGGCGGCGCGCAGGGTGTAGATTTCCCACAGGTCATCAGGGGAGAGGTCAATGACGAAGCTGCCGCGGTGGGAGTGACTGACGACCAGGCCTTCGCTGGCCAGTTGTCGGATGGCTTCCCGCACCGGTGCGCGGCTGATGCCCATCTGCCGGGCGATCTCGCTCTCCAGCAGCCGGTCGCCGGGCTTCAATTGGCCGCGCAGGATGGCCTCACGAATGGCGGAATAGGCCATGTCGCGCATGGACTGGTAGGATACCTGTTCGAACACGCGGCGCTCCATTTGACAAAGCAGCCATTCGATGGTACAATGCCGGACATCGGGAGAATGTCGACAGTCGACAGAGTGCTTCTATCATACCACGATGGCCCTGTTTTGTCAACCGGATATGATGGCCGAGAGGTCTCCCGTTTTCTCTTCTTGTCGGGTAACTGCTCACCCTCCCGCAGGTTTGGGCGCAATTGGCAGCCCAAATCGCACTGCAATGGCCACTCGGATTCGTGGCTCGGTCACTTCCGAGCCTGCGGAAGGGTAGGCAGTTCCTTGTGTCCTTCTGGGCTACCCGCTGCCCTTTGTGGCAGGTGATTCCTGTGAGAGGAGGTGTGGCCTGTGGCGTCGAGCGAACCGATCGTCCAGATCCGCAATCTTCACCTGAAGTATAACCCCGCGTCGGAATACCCCATCCACGCGCTCAAGGGCATTGACCTGGATGTCTACCCCGGTGAGTACCTGGTCATCGTCGGCCACAACGGCTCTGGCAAGTCCACCCTGGCCAAGTGCATCAACGTCCTGCTGCGCCCTACCGAGGGCGAGGTGTGGGTCAAGGGGCTTGACACGCGCGAGCGGGCCAATACGCTGGCGATCCGCAGTTCCGTCGGCATGGTCTTCCAGATCCCCGATAACCAGATCGTGGCGACCATCGTCGAGGAGGATGTGGCCTTCGGGCCGGAGAACCTGGGCGTGCCAGATGACGAGCTGCGCGCGCGGGTGGACTGGGCGCTGGAGGTGGTGGACATGCTCGAATACCGCACCCGCGCACCCCACCGCCTCTCGGCCGGCCAGAAACAGCGCGTGGCTATCGCCGGCGTGATCGCTATGAAGCCCGAAGTGCTGGTGCTGGACGAGGCCACGGCGATGCTTGACCCCGAAGGACGCCACGAGGTGTTGGCCGCGGTGCGCAAGCTGAACGACGAGGGGGTGACGGTCATCGCCATCACCCACTTCATGCACGAGGCCGCCGAGGGCGACCGGGTGATCGTGATGGAGGCGGGCAAGATCGTGATGGAAGGAACCCCGCGCCAGGTCTTCGCCCACGTCCAGGAACTGCGCGACCTGCAGTTGGACGTGCCGCAGACGACCGAACTCTCCTACCTCCTGAACCAGCGCGACCCGACGTTCCCGCCCGACCTGCTGCTGGTCAATGAGGTGGTTGACGAGATTCAGCGCCGGGCGAATGGGAGAGGAAACCGATGAGTGAGCAACCATTTATCCAGGTCCGCGACCTCCATCACAACTACCTGCGCGGCACGCCGCTGGAAGTGACGGCGTTGAAGGGGGTGAGCCTGGAGATCTATCGCGGTGAGTCGGTCGGGATCATCGGCCGCACCGGCGCCGGCAAGTCCACCGTGGTGCAGCACTTCAACGGGCTGATCCGCCCCCGCGAGCCGGGCAAGGTGATCGTGGACGGGCAGGACCTCAGCGACCCCAGCGTGGATGTTCGCCGTATCCGGCAGAAAATCGGGCTGGTCTTTCAGTACCCCGAGCAGCAACTGTTCGAGCGGCTGGTCGGCGACGACATCGCCTTCGGCCCCAGGAAGATGGGCATGCCGCCGGAGGAGCGCCGCGAGCGGGTCAAATGGGCGATGGAGATGGTGGGGTTGGATTTCGAGGAGTTCAAGGATCGCTTCACCTTCTCCCTGAGCGGCGGCGAGATGCGCAAAGCGGCGCTGGCCGGGGTCCTCGCCCTGCGGCCTGAGATGCTCATCCTGGACGAGTCCACCTCGGGTATTGACCCGCGCAGCCGTAAAGAGTTGTTGGAACGGCTGCTGGTGCTCCACCGGGAGCACGGCATCACGCTGGTCTTTGTGACGCCCAACATGGAGGACCTGGCCGGCATGGTGCAGCGCGTCTACGTGATGGACGACGGCCGCGTGGTG
>DAOTYX010000083.1:0-4238 GCA_034434635.1 Anaerolineae bacterium
TGCGGCGACGTGTCGCCGCTTTGAAAGCGCCGACGCAGTCGGCGCAGTCCAAACCTTGGACTGCGGCGACGCGTCGCCGCTTTGAAAGCGCCGACGCAGTCGGCGCAGTCCAGACCTTGGATTGCGGCGACGCGTCGCCGCTTTTTCGGGTTACGGCGACTCTGTCGCCGCTTTGAAAGCGCCGACGCAGTCGGCGCAGTCCAAAGTCAGAACGCTTTGTGCTCCGTACGGGCGATGATCTCGTCCTGCAGGGTGCGGCTCAGGTTGCAGAAGTAGTCGCTGTAGCCAGCGACGCGCACGATCAGCCCGCGATACTGAACAGGGTCCTGCTGCGCCGCGCGTAGCGTCGCCGCGTCCACAACGTTGAACTGGATGTGGTGCCCGTCCAGCCGGAAGTAGGCGCGGATGAGTTGGACCAGCCGGTTCAGCCCCTCCTCGTTGGCCAACAGGGCCGGGGTGAACTTCTGGTTCAGCAGCGTCCCGCCGGTGCGGACATGGTCCATCTTTGCCACGGAGCGGATGACCGCTGTGGGGCCGTGTCGGTCAGCGCCCTGGACGGGGGAGACCCCCTCCGAGAGCGGCGCGCCCGCCCGGCGGCCGTCGGGCGTCGCGCCGGTGACGGAGCCGAAGTAGATATGCACCGTGGTCGGCAGCAGGTTGATGTGGTATTCGCCTCCCCGGGTGTTGGGCCGCCCGTCCACCGCACTGAAGTAAGCCTCGAAGATCCGTCGCATCACCCCGTCGGCGGCGTCATCGTCGTTGCCGTACTTGGGCGCGCGGTTGAGCAGCATCCGCCGGACGCGCTCATGCTCGGCAAAATCCGTGTCGAGCGCGGTCATAAGGGTCTCCATCTTCAGCGCCCGCTGCTCGAAGACCAGGTGCTGGATGGCGGCGAGGGCGTCGGTGGTGGTGCCCAGGCCAACCCCCTGGATGTAGGAGGTATTGTAGCGCGCGCCGCCATCGTGGTAGTCCCGTCCGCGGGCGATGCAGTCGTCAATGAGGAGCGAGAGGAAGGGGCAGGGCATGTAGCGGGCGTACAGCCGCTCGATGACGTTGTTGCCGCGCACCTTGATGTCCACGAAGTGCCGGATCTGCCGCTCGAAGGCAGTGAACAGTTCGTCGAAAGTGGTGAAGGTCCGTGGATCCCCAGTCTCCAGCCCGATACGCTTCCCGGTGCGTGGGTCCACCCCGTTGTGGAGGGTGATCTCCAGCACCTTGGGCAGGTTGAAGTAGCCGGTGAGGATGTAGGCCTCTTTGCCGAAAGCGCCGACCTCGACGCAGCCGCTGGAGCCGCCACAACGGGCGTCCTCCACCGACTTGCCCATACGCACCAGTTCCTGGACGATGAGATCGGCATTGAAGACAGACGGCTGGCCGAAGCCGGTGCGGATGATCTCCGCCGCGCGGCGGATGAAGTGATCGGGGCTCTTCTTGCTGACCTGGATGGAAGATGAGGGTTGCAGCAGGCGCATCTCCTCGATCACGTCCAGGAGCAGTTCAGTGACCTCGTTCACGCCGTCGGATCCGTCAGGGCGCAGACCGCCCAGGTTGATCTGGGCGAAGTCGGTGTAGGTGCCGCTCTCCGCCGCGGTCACGCCCACCTTCGGCGGGGCGGGCTGATTGTTGAACTTGACCCACAGGCACTGCAACAACTCTTCGGCGGACTCGCGGGTCAGGCTGCCGTCGGCCAGTCCCTGGCGGTAGAAGGGGAGCAGGTGCTGATCGAGCCGTCCCGGGCAGAAGGAGTCCCAGGTGTTCAGTTCGATGGTCACCCCCAGGTGGACGAACCAGTAGTACTGCAGTGCTTCCCAGAGGTCGCGCGGGGCGTGGGCGGGGACGTGGGTGCAGACTTCGGCGATGCGCAGCAGTTCCCGGCGGCGTTGCAGGTCGGGTTCCCGGGCGGCCATCTCCCGCGCCTTCTCCGCGTGGCGGGCGGCAAAGCGGATCAGCGCCCCGGCAGCGATGCGCATGGCGCGCAATTCCTCCTGCTGATCGTAGGCGGTGGGGTCGTGCAGGTAGTCCAGCGACGCCAGGCGGCGGTCAATCTCCGCCTGGAAGTCGAGCATGCCGCGGTGGTAGATCTTGTCGTCCAGTACCGTATGGCCGGGGGCGCGCTGTTCCATGAACTCGGTGAAGACGCCAGCCTCGTAGGCGTCCAGCCACTCAGGGGTCATCTCGCGGAAGAGGAGATCGCGCATCGAGCGGCCCTGCCAGAAGGGGATGATCGTCTCCTGGTAGACCTGTCGCGTCTGTGGGCTGACCTTGAAGGGGATCTTCTCGCGGGAGTTCAGGATATCCAGGTCCTCCAGCGAGTGGCAGCACAGTTCGGGGTAGGTGGGGGCGGCCTTGGGCGCGGAGCCCTTCTCGCCGACGATCAATTCCCCTTCGTTGATGCAGATGGTCTTGTGCTCTAACAGGTACTGGAACGCCAGGGCGCGGCGGACCGGAGGGGACACCGGTCCCAGGTCCTGACGGTAGAACTCGGTCAGCAGGACGGCGCGCTCGGCGCAGAGGGTCTCTTCTGCCTGCAGGCTCTGCTCACGCAGCCGACGAACACGTTCGGTCATCCCCATCGCGCACCTCTTGTTCTGGTCATTTCACCGATTCGCATTATAATACAAATCTCCCACAGTTTCCAACACTGGGCATGCTTCGTGCTCGAAGGGCCACGCTAAGGCTTGCCTGAGGCATGATCTCCAAGGCGCTTTGGGGGTTGCTTCGCCGCCCTTGGGGCGGCTCGCAACGACCGCCGAGAGAGATGCAACAGCCCGGGTGTCTGACGGCCCGACCGGGGACGATCTGCAGGCCAACTGGAGGGGGTGATGCCTGAACCGGTGACTTCGGACCTCGATGCCGCAAATCTGAAGAGACCATGAGGAGGACAAGGAAGATGGATCGCATCAAATGGTTAGGATTGGCCCTGGGCGTGCTGTTCATCACGACGCTGGCCTGCGGCGGCGGGCAGCCCACGACGGCTCCGACCGCTGTCCCCACGGAGGCTCCCACACAGGCTCCCACCGAGGCCCCCACCCAGGCGGGAGGCACTGTCTCGCTGCGGATCGTCAACAACTCTGGCGTTGACATCTGGTATGTCTACATCTCCCCCACCAGCAGCAGCACGTGGGGGGACGACTGGTTGGGTGCGGACACCATCCCCGCTGGCGAGTCCTACGTCGTGACCGGCATCACCCCTGGCGACTACGACCTGCGCGCTGATGACTCCAGCCACAACGCTATTGAGACGCAGATGGGGGTGAGCATCACGGAGGATACGGTGTGGACGGTGGTGGGGGAGGGGGCGCCACCCCCTGAAGGCACCGTCTCGCTGCGGATCGTCAACAACTCTGGCGTTGACATCTGGTATGTCTACATCTCCCCCACCAGCAGCAGCACGTGGGGGGACGACTGGCTGGGCGCGGACACCATCCCCGCTGGCGAGTCCTACGTCGTGACCGGCATCACCCCTGGCGACTACGACCTGCGCGCCGATGACTCCAGCCACAACGCCATCGAGACGCAGATGGGGGTGAGCATCACGGAGGATACGGTGTGGACGGTGGGGGGTGGAGGGGCCCCGCCCTCTGGCGGTGGCACCGCGCAGTGGGCCGTGGGGGCGCAGGCCAGTTCGCAGTGGGGCAGTGACGCCGACTGGTCGCCCATGCAGGCTACCGGCGCGCCGAATGTGACGGAGTGCGGCGATGACGAGCTGGCCTGGGCCAGTGAGTCCTCCAGCGGCGTGGACTGGATCGAACTGACCTACCAGACGCCGGTCGTGCCCACGGAGATCAGCATTTACGAGAGCTATGCCCCCAGTTCCATCGTCGAGGTGCTGGTGGGGAGTGGCGGCAACTTCGTCACAGTGTGGACTGGGACTCCCCAGGAAATGGCGCAGTGCCCGTATGTGCTCCGAATCCCGGTGAGCGGAGTAAACACCCCGGTGGATACGGTGCGCATCGTCATTGACCAGTCGGTCATCGGGGGTTGGAACGAGATTGACGCCGTGCAGCTGGTAGGCGTCCCCCAGTAGCGGCGGCATCCCGCTGCTTTTGCTCTCAACATCGTCGCCGGGCGCGGTCTCCTGGCCGCGCCCGGCGCGTTGTTGCCTGCGGCGGCGCTGTGGTCTGTGGCGGCGCTGTGGTCTGTGGCGGCGGCATCCCCATGCCGCCGCCCAGCAGCAGAAGGCCCGTAGCGGCGGCACCCCTATGCCGCCGCCCAGCAGCAGAAGGCCCGTAGCGGCG
>DAOTYX010000084.1:0-32689 GCA_034434635.1 Anaerolineae bacterium
GTAACGCCCTACGCCATGGCGCTCGGTTTTGGCATGTACGTGCTGAGTGTTTTCGGTGACCTGCTCGGCGAGAGCATCCTGGAGAAGATCACCCCCTTCAAGCACTTTGATCCGCACTATATCACTCAGAACGGCGCCTATGACCTGTCCCTGGCCTGGATCAGCATCGCGGTGACCGTCGTCGCTCTGGTGGGCAGTTATGTGCTCTACGCCAGGCGGGACATCCCGGCCGTGGTGTGAGGAGATCAGAGGATGAACATCTTTTTGAGGGAACTGAAGGCAAACCTGAGATCGCTGCTCATCTGGGGCGTCATCGTCGTCCTGTTCATCGTGGTGGGGACTTCCAAGTTCTCCGCCTATTATGAGAACCCAGAGATGCTGGCGGTGTTGAACAGCATCCCCCCGGCTTTCCTCGCTGCGTTCAACCTCACAGCCTTCAACCTGACCACGGTCAGCGGTTTCTTTGGGTTGATGTTGACCTACTATGCGCTGCTCCTTTCCATCGCCGCCGCGATGTGGGGCAGCGACATCATCTCGAAAGAGGAGCGCGACAAGACCGTCGAGTTTTCCCTGACCTTGCCGGTGACCCGCAACCGTCTGGTGACGGCCAAAATCCTGGCCGCGCTGGTCAACTGCATCGCCCTCCTGCTCATCACCTGGGGAGGGTCTGCCATCAGCGCGATCCCTTACCAGCCTGACAGCGAGTTCCACAAGTTCCTGGCCCTGTGTATGCTGTCGCTTTTCATCCTGCAACTGATATTCCTGGCCATTGGCGTCTTCCTCGGCTGCGCCATGAGGCAATACCGCCGGGCCAGTTCGGTGGCCGTGTCTGTGCTGCTGGGAACCTACTTCCTGTCCGTGGTCTCGGTCTTGGATGAAGACCTGGATTTCCTCAAGTACTTCTCCCCCTTCCGGTACTTCGACGGCAAGGTGCTGCTGAACGAATCGAGAATTGACCTGACCTTCGTGGCGCTATCGCTGGCGATTGTCGTGGCGAGCCTGGCAGGCGCTTATGTGTTGTACAACCGGAGGGACTTGTACATCTAGTGGATGCATGAAGACTTCCCGCGGATTCTCCCCTGGTCTTTTGGTCCCCTTCTTGCTGCTCCTGGTGGCGCTGGCGCTGCCCGCGCAGGCGCAAGAGGGGCAGCCGCACCGCGCCGGGCTGGTCGTGCGCCACGGCGATGGGCGCGTGGTCACCCGCTGTGTGACGTTCGGTGAGGAGAGCATCAGCGGCGAGCAACTGCTCTCCCGCTCCGGTCTGGCGGTGACCTTCGCCGCCTACGGCGGGTTGGGGTATGGCGTCTGCGCCATTGACGGTGAGGGCTGCGACAGCAGGGACTGTTTCTGCCAGTGTCGGGGGGCCACCTGCGCCTACTGGACCTATTCCCATCGTCAGCCGGATGGGTCTTGGGCGATCTCCGGGGTGGGGGCGAGCACGTGGCGGCTGCGGGACGGGGATGTGGACGGCTGGGCGTGGGGAGACGGCTCCGTAGCCCCGCCTTCCCTCTCGCTAGATGAGATCTGTCTTACCCCCGTCGCCTCGCCCCCACCTCCCTCCGTCACTGTGTCTCCGCGCCCCTCTGTCATCGCGTCTCCGCATCCCTCTGCCACCCCGTCTCCGCGTCCCTCCGCCTCCCCATCTCCGCATCCCTCCATCACCCCGTCTCCGCGTCCCTCTGTCCCTGTGTCCCCCTCCCTCTCTCCCTCTCCCTCTTCCCCCGCGCCCACATCTTCACTTTTCCCAGTTTCCCAGTCTCCCAACTACCTCCTCTTCGCCTTCTTCGTCCTCCTCCTCGCTGGCGGGCTGATCTGGGCGCAACGGCGGAGGCGATAGGTGGGGCGGACGTTTCACCCGCAGGCCTGGTTGCTGTGGGCGTTGGCCGGGATGGCAGCGGCGCTGCTGACGCGCAACCCGCTTTACCTGCTGCTGGTCCTGCTGGCGGTGCGGCTGGCCGGCACGGCGACGACGCTTCCCCGTGAGACGGCCAGCCTCTTCCGACTGGCCTGGCCGATCCTGGCCCTGACAACCGGATGGAACCTGCTGACCGTGCATCTGGGGGAGACGGTGCTGGTGACGTTGCCGGGTTGGCTGCCGCTGGTGGGCGGTCCGCTGACACTCGAGGCGGGGCTGTGGGGACTGACCAACGGCCTGGCTCTGGTGGCCCTGTTGACGCTCTTCCTCACCCTCAACAGCGCCGTCTCGCCGCATGAACTGGCCCGTCTGACGCCGGCCTTCCTCCACGAGGCTGGCCTGGTCGCATCGGTGGCACTGGCCTTTGTCCCGCAAACGCTGCGGACGTTGCGGGAGATTCGCGATGCACAGGCGGTGCGCGGTCATCGCGTGCGCGGGCCTCGTGACCTGTTGCCGCTCTTCCTGCCGTTGCTCATCACCGCGCTGGAGAAGGCGGTGCAACTGGCTGAGGCGTTGGAAGCGCGTGGTTACGGTCTGGCGGCCGCACCGCCGCTTCGCGAGCGGCTGATAGCCGCGCTGGGCCTGTTGGGATTGCTATCGGGTTGGTTTGTCGCGCTGTTTTGGTGGCAGCATCCGCTGACCGGTTACCTGCTGGCAGCCGTCGGGGTTGCCCTGCTGGGAGTGGCCTTCTGGCTGATGGGCCGACACGGCCGGCGCACGCGCTACCGTCCCCACCGCTGGACCCGCGCCGATTGGCTGTTAGCCGCTCTGTCGCTGCTCCCTTTGCTGGCAGTTCTGCTTACCCTCCTGTTGCACGCTGACCGGCTGGCCTACACCCCTTACCCCCGCGCCGCCCTCCCGCCGTTCGACCCACTGATCGGCGGAAGCCTGATGCTGTTGGGCGCGCCGCTGCTGCTCCGCCCGCAGCCTGCCTGTGACCAGGGTAGAGAGAAGCGGGCCGCTGCCGGCTCGCCAGTTGACCATCCTGCCCCGTGCGGTGTGACCTTCCAGCGTGTCACGTTCTCCTATCCCGATACCCCCCATCCCGTGCTCCGTGACCTGTCGCTGGAAGTCCCGCCAGGGGCGTTTGTTCTGGTCACCGGCCCTTCCGGGGTGGGCAAGTCCACCTTGCTGCGCTGCGTCAACGGCCTGGTGCCGCACGCCAGCGGCGGACGTTTCGCCGGGCGGGTGCGGGTGGGCGATATGGACAGCCGCTCGGCGGGCCCACGTCGCCTGGCCCGGCGCGTCGGCTTCGTCTTTCAGGACCCCGAGGCGCAGTTCATCACCGACCGCGTGGACGAGGAGGTGGCCTTCGCGCTGGAGAACGCCGGGCTGCCCTCGGACGAAGTGCAGCGACGGGTGGATGAGGTCCTGGACTGGCTGGGCCTCACACCGCTGCGCGACCGGGCCATCAGCACCCTTTCCGGCGGACAGATGCAGCAGGTGGCGGTGGCGGCGGCGCTGGCGCTGCGCCCCGCGGTGCTGGTGCTCGATGAGCCGACCAGTCAACTGGACCCGGTGGGCGCGCATCAGGTGCTGGACCTGCTGGCCCGGCTGCGCGAGGAGGCGCACATCACCATCATTCTGGCTGAGCACCGCCTGGAGCGGGTGCTGCGCTACGCCGACCTGCTGGTCTACTTCCCCGACCCCTTCAGCCCGCCGCGCGTGGGGCCACCCCGTCAGGTGCTGCGCGATGCCCCGCTGGTACCCCCGATTGTGGCGTTGGGTCGCGCGTTGGGGTGGGAACCACTGCCGCTGTCGGTGGACGAGGGAAGGCAACGCGCGGCGGAGACGGCGCGCAGATTCGCGCCAGCCGGGGTGCGAGGACAGCCCACGTCTTCCCTGCCGGAGGATACCTCTGCTCTCCTGCGGGTCGAAGGCCTCTCCTACGCCTACAACGGCACGGCCGCCCTGCGCGGCGTGGGGTTCAGGGTACAGGCCGGGGAACTGGTGGCGCTGATAGGGCCGAACGGTTCCGGCAAGACTACCCTGCTCAAGTGCATCACCGGCCTGCTGAAGCCGCAGGAGGGGGCGATCTACCTGGATGGCGAGGAGATCACCGCACAGGAGGTGGCGACCGTCTGCCGGCGGGTGGGCTATCTGCCGCAAGACCCCGACACGTTGCTGTTCGCCGAGTCCGTGGCTCAGGAGTTGCGGATCACACTGACCAACCACAATCTGGAAAGCAGGCCGCCGGTCTCTCCCGAGCGGCTGCTTGACGAGTTGGGGCTGGCGTCTCTGGCCACGGCCTACCCGCGCGACCTCTCGGTGGGACAGCGGGGGCGGGTGGCGCTGGGTGCGGTGACAGTCACCCGTCCGCGCCTGCTCCTGCTGGACGAGCCGACGCGCGGTCTGGACTATCAGGCCAAGACTGACCTGGTGCGCCTGCTGCGCGGCTGGCTGGCCGAGGGCAGCGGGGTGCTGATGGTGACCCACGATATGGAGATGGTGGCCCAGGCCGCCGATCGGGTGGTGCGTCTGGAGCAGGGGCGGGTGGTCGCCGATGGTCTTCCGGGCGAGGTGTTGGCGACAGGGGATGACTTCTCCCCGCAGATCGCCCGTCTTTTCCCTGGCGCCGGCTGGCTGACAGTGGAGCAGGCCCTCTCCCACCTGGAGTGAAGCCTTCTCGGATGTGAGGAATCCGTCAGCAGGTTGAACAGAGTTAGCGGATTCCCATCGGAGTGTGCCAATACCCCCGGCAGGGGAAGCGGTGGGGCGGTTCACCGATTTGCCCTCTGCCCATCTTGTTGTATACTCAACAGACGGAAGAAGAGCCCACACACTGCATTGAAGGAGGAGCGCCGATGAGGGTTTCTTGTCTGCAAGAGAACCTGGCCAAGGGCCTGAGCATCGTCGGACGGGCGGCGTCTCCCCGCTCCACCCTGCCCATTCTCAGCCATATCCTGCTGGCCACGGATGGGGGAAGGTTGCGCCTGGCGGCGACAAACCTGGAGATCGGCATCAACTGCTGGATCGGTGCACGCGTCGATGAGGAGGGGGCCATCGCTGTTCCTGCCCGCACCCTCATTGACCTGGTCGGCAGCCTTCCGCCCGACCAGGCGGTGCTGGAAGGGGTGGTGCGCACGATGACCCTCAACGTCCGCTGTGGCCGCACCGACGCGAACATCAAGGGGATGGACGCGGTGGAGTTTCCGATTGTACCCCTCCCAGAAGGAGAGGGAAACATCCGCCTGGAACCCCAGGCTTTCCGCAACAGCATCGCCCAGGTGGCCTTTGCTGCGGCCACCGACGAGGCCCGTCCCATCCTCACCGGCGTCCTGCTCCGTTTTGAGGGAGGAACGCTGACGATGGCCGCCGCCGACGGCTACCGCCTGTCGGTGCGCAGCATCCCCCTGTCGGAACCGGTCGGCGAACCGCTGAGCGTCATCGTCCCCGCGCGGGCGATGCTGGAACTGCTGCGCATCAGTGGCGAGCAGGAGGATCCGGTCTCCATCACCGTCACGCCTGACCACAACCGCATCCTTTTCGAACTCACGGACATCGTGCTGGCCTCGCAACTGATTCCCGGCAATTTCCCGGACTACAACCAGATCATCCCTCGCGATGTGCAGACGCGCACCGTTGTGGGCACGTCGGAACTGTTGAAAGCCTGCCGGACAGCGCAGATCTTCGCCCGCGAAGGGGCGAACATCGTCCAGCTGCATATCCATCCGGGAAGCGTGGGCGAAGCGGGCCGCCTGGTGGTTTCCGCCACCTCAGCCGAGACCGGCGACGATGTGAGCGAACTGGATGCCACCATCGAGGGCGAGCCGGTGGACATTGCCTTCAACGTCCGATACCTCATAGACCTCCTTTCGGTCATCGGCGACCCGCAGGTGGAGCTGAACACGATCACCTCCTCTCGTCCCGGCGTCTTCCGTCCACTGGGGGATGATGACTTCACCCATGTGGTCATGCCCATGCACATAGGCCATTAGGGCCTGACCGCGGGGTGGCACCTCAATGCCGCCCACCGACGCATGGGGATGCGCTGGCCAGGGGGCATTCGGACAGGCTCTTCGTGAGGTCGCAGCAGAGGTTGCCAGAGGTGCGGGTTCGGTTTATAATGAGGGGTGAGAGCAAAAGAGCGCGGAGGTAGGAAGGATGCGCAAGGTGTTGGGTTTTGCAGTGGGAGTACTCTGTGGAGCGCTGGTTGGGGTGGTCGTGGGCATGCTGCTGACGCCCACTTCGGGTGCCGAATTGCGCGCGCGCATCCGGGCGCAGGTGGAAGATCTGATCCGCAAGGGCCAGGAGGCGGCGGCGGCGAAGCGCACAGAACTGGAACGGCAGTTGGAGGCTTTCAAGCAGGGACAACCGGTCGTCCTCCAGGATTCGTCCCATCCTCCCGCGGCCTGACACGGAGAAGATGCCTGGCAGCGGATCGTGCAGGGCGCGATCATCGGCTGGGTTCGGCGCGGTCTCTGGCCGCGCCGTCACTTTATTCCACGCTGGGCGCGGTCAGAGAGACCGCGCTCTCACTTTGTCCTGCCCCGGGCCGTGGCCTGTGCGGTTGACAAAACGGCCAGCAGCGGTACAATCCCTCAACCTATGTTGGAGTCTGCCTATCCGCTCAGCCGTGACCGGCTATCGGTGCTGGTCGCGGTCATATTGATTGTGAGCGTCCTCTTTCGTTTCCTGGAGTTTCCCTCTCTCTCCTGGCAGTTGGACGTGCTGGGCTCACCGCTGGAGGTGCGCCTGAACGGCACGTCGCTGCTGGTGATGTTGGTGGTGGCCCTGGTGGTGACCGGCACTCAGTTCGTGTTGTCCCACCATCCCAATGCTCCCGACCGACTGCCGCGGCCGTTGTTCCTCTCCTGGGTCCTTCCGGCTCTGCTGTCTGGGCTGGCGATGTATCTCATCCACCTGCTCCCTTCGGCCTGGTTGTGGGGCGCGGGCTTGCTGCTGGTGGGCCTGCTGGTCAGCCTGGCGGTGGGGGCGGAGTTCATCGTCCTTTCCGTGGACGACCGCCGCTATACCCGTGCGCGGCTGGCGCTCAACCTGCTGGCTTACCTGCTGGCCTTCTCCCTGTTCTACGTGATCTATCAGACCCGGGCGCGCAGCCTGATCACGGCCACGGCGACGACGATAGCCGCTTTTATGGTGAGCCTCGACCTGCTGAGCGTGGCCGATGTCAGCGTGGAGCGGGTGGCATACTGCGCTGCCGCGGTGGGCCTGGTCGTCGGCGAGTGTACCTGGGCGCTGAACTACTGGCAGTTGAGCAACTGGGCCGGGGCTTTCTCCATCCTCCTCGTCTTCTACGTGGCCTCGGGCATCGCTCACCAGCACCTGCTGGGGCGGCTCTCCAGTCGCGTCCTGATCGAATTCGCCGCCGTGGCGGCGCTGGCCCTGCTGGTCCTGGCCATCGCCTCACGGTAACCCTTGCCTGACTGCGGGTCAGACGGAAGAGAGAATCTCTATGGAGACTGTACCCCCTGAAATCCACGAGAAGTTGCCCCCCCGCATCGCGCGGTTGGGCGAACTGGCCTACAACCTGTGGTGGAGCTGGCATCAGGAGGCGCGGGACCTCTTCAAGATGTTCAACTACCCGCTGTGGCGCTCCACCGGTCACAATCCGGTGCGCATGCTTCTGGAGATACCGACAGATCTGGTTCAGGAAGTGGCAAAGGACCCCCTCTTCCTGCGCCGTTATGACGCGGTGATGCTGGCTTTCGACCGCGACATGCAGGATGGTCATCTGTGGTTCCCCCAGACCTACCCCGACCTGTCCAACTGCACCATCGCCTACCTCTCCGCCGAGTTCGGCCTGCACCAATCCATCCCCATCTACTCCGGGGGGTTAGGGGTGTTGGCAGGCGACCACGCTAAAGAGGCCAGCGACCTGGGCGTGCCCATGGTGTGTGTAGGCTTCCTCTACTCACAGGGGTATTTCACGCAGCGCATCCCTTCCCACGGCTGGCAGGAGGCCATCTACGTTCCGCTCGACCTGCGACAGACTCCCCTTCGCCCCGTCCTGGGCCCCGATGGCAGGCCGCTGCGGGTGTTGGTGCAACTGGCGGGGCGTGAGGTCCACGTCCTCCTCTGGGAGATGGCTGTGGGCCGCACGCGCCTGTGCCTGATGGATACCGATGTGCCGGAGAACGCGCCGTGGGATCGTACCCTGGCGGCGCGACTGTACGGCGGCGACCGGGAGATGCGTATCTCCCAGGAAGTGGTGTTGGGGGTCGGCAGCGTGCGGGCGATCCGCGCCCTGGGGCTTGATCCATTGGTCTGGCATCTGAACGAGGGGCACTGTGCCTTCGCCATTCTGGAGCGCATCCGCGAGATGGTGGCGCAGGGTCTCTCGTTCGAACAGGCCGCCGAAGCGGTACGGGCAACTACCGTCTTCACCACCCACACCCCTGTCCCCGCCGGCCACGACACCTTCGACCTGCCGATGGTGGAGAAGCACTTCGTCCAGTACTGGGAGCAGTTGGGATTGACCCGCGAGCAGTTCCTGGAGCTGGGACGGGTGGATGCGTGCTTCAATATGACCGCGCTGGCGCTCCGTTTCGCCGACTACCGCAACGGCGTGAGTCGCCTCCACGGCGAGGTCACGCGGCGCATGTGGCAGCGGCTCTGGCCCGACCGACCAGAAGCGGAGGTGCCGATCACCCACATCACCAACGGCGTTCACCTTCCCTCCTGGATCCCCGGCCCGCTCGACCGGCTGTTTCGCAAGTATCTTGATCATCATTGGCAGGAGCGGCACGACGACCCCGAAATGTGGGAGCGGATCGCCGACATCCCTGATGAAGAACTGTGGGCGGTCCTTCAGGAGCAGAAGCGGAAGATGATGGGCTTCATCCGCGAGCGCGCCCGTCACCGACGCATCAGCGGGCAGATGGACCCCGATCAGGTGTTGGCTGCGGGGGCCTTCCTCGATCCCGAGGCGCTGACCATCGGCTTCGCCCGCCGCTTCGCCACCTACAAGCGGGCCACGCTGCTGTTTCATGACCTGGAACGGCTGAAGCGCATCATCCACGACCTGTACCGACCGGTGCAGTTCATCTTCGCCGGCAAGGCCCACCCTGCTGACGATGCCGGCAAGCACCTGCTCCAGCAGGTCTATAACCTGGCGAAGGACCCGGCGATGGGCGGGAGGATCGCCTTTGTCGAGGATTACGATCTGCATGTGGCTCGCTACCTGGTGCAGGGGGTGGACGTATGGCTCAATAACCCTCGTCGCCCCTACGAAGCCAGCGGCACCAGTGGGCAGAAAGCGGGGATAAACGGCGTGCCCAACCTGAGCACCCTGGATGGCTGGTGGGTGGAAGGGTACAACGGGGCCAACGGCTGGGCCATCGCCACCGAGGAAAGCGCGGACGAGCCCACCCAGGACAGCCGCGACGCCGATGCGCTGTACCGGTTGCTTGAGGAAGAGGTCGTGCCGCTGTTCTACCAGCGGGATGCCGACGGCGTGCCGCGCGGCTGGGTGAAGGTGATGAAGGAGTCCATCCGTACCGTCTCCCCGGCCTTCTGCACCCGACGCATGGTCAAGGAATATACCGAGCGGTTCTACGTCCCGGCGGCACGGTCAGGCGCCTGCAGCCGGTGAGGACCGAACCCCTCTGGAAATCTGTGCCTGAATCCGTTTCGTCTGCTCAATCCGCTGGCTTTTCTGCTCGCTTCGAACGCAAGGGTCTTCCCTGAACGCCATCCTCGATCAACACGATAGCGGGAGATTGCCCCCTTCGCGAGGGCGCGAAACGGCCGAAGCCTGTCCCAGGCGAAGCGCGGGGCAATCTCCCTTGCGTTCTAATGGCGCGTGGCCCAGATTCTCACGTTGACTTTGCCCCGTCTCATGGTACAATCGCTCTTCTGAACAGTCCAAAAGGTGATGGTCTTCCTGCGAAGTGTTGATGACACCCGATAGGGAAGACTGCCCAGGAAGTCAGGAGGAAGGAAGGCAATGAAGGAGTATCCTACGGCGCAACTGCGCAACATCGTCCTGCTTGGCCACGGCGGGAGCGGCAAGACATCCCTGGCAGAGGCGTTGCTCTTCGCCAGCGGCGCGACCAGCCGCATGGGCCGTGTCGAAGACGGGACGACAGTTGCGGATTTTGACGAAGAAGAGATCCGTCGCCGTATCTCGCTCAGCCTCAGCCTGGTCGCCGTTGAGTGGGGGAACTGCAAGCTGAACCTGCTGGACACGCCCGGCTACACCGATTTTGTGGGCGAGATGTTGAGCGGCGTACAGGTGGCGGATCTGGCCATGGTGCTGGTGGACCCGGTGGCCGGGGTTGAGGTGGGGACGGAACTGGTCTGGAACTACGCCGAGCAACTGAACCTGCCGCGCCTGGTCGTCGTCAACAAGATGAACCGCGAGAACGCCAACCTTGCCCGCACGCTACAGGCGTTGCAGCAGGCCTTCAAGCGGAACTTCTTTACCCTGTTCCTGCCCATCGGCGCGCAGAGTGATTTCGCGGGGGTGGTGGACCTGGTCAAAATGGAAGCCCGCATGGGGGCCGAGGGCAAGGCGACGGACATCCCCGCCGACCTGAAGGCAGAGGCGGAGGAGGCCCGTGTGCAGCTGATCGAGGCCGCCGCCGAGGGGGATGATGAACTCATCCTGAAGTACCTGGACGGCGAAGAACTGAGCGCCGACGAGATCCGCCGTGGTCTGCGCGCTGCCGTCTTGCGCGGCACCGCTGTCCCCGTCGTCGTCACCGCCGCCACGGAGGGCATCGGGGCAAAGGCGCTGCTCGATGCGCTGGTCGCCTACGCCCCTTCCCCTATTGACCGCGGCCTGGTAAAGGCCGAGGGGGTTTCGGGGGAGGAGGAGATCGCGCCGAACGAGAGCGAGCCGCTGGCAGTGCTGGCCTTCAAGACCGCAGCCGACCCCTATGTGGGCAAACTGACTTACTTACGGGTCTATGGTGGGGTGCTGGAGTCGGACACGAGGGTATGGAACTCCCGCGCGGAGGTGGAAGAGCGCCTGGGCACGATCTACGTGATGCGCGGCAAGGAGCAGATTCCTGTGCCCCGCCTGCACCCGGGCGACATCGGCGCGGTGGCCAAACTGAGCGTCACCCTCACCGGCGACACCCTGTGCGACCGGGGTCATCCCCTGCGTCTGCCCGGCCCGGCCTTCCCCCATCCCCTGTTCGCGGTGGCCGTCCGTCCCAAGAGTAAGGCCGACCAGGCCAAGATGGGTACCACGCTCACCCGCATCTGCGAGGAGGACCCCACCCTGCGCTGGCATCAGGAGCCCAGCACGCGCGAGACGATCCTGGAGGGGATGGGCGAGGCGCACCTGGAGATCGCCGTGCGGCGGATGGAGAATCGCTTTGGCGTGGCGGTCGAGACCGCCATTCCCAAGGTTCCCTACCAGGAGACCATTACCCGCACCCACGCCGATCAGTACCGGCACAAGAAGCAGACCGGTGGGGCAGGGCAGTTCGCCGAGGTGCATATGCGCCTGGAGCCGCTGCCGCGTGGCTCGGGCTTTGAATATGAATGGGAGGTCTTCGGCGGCGCCATTTCCAGTTCCTTCAAACCCTCCATCGAAAAGGGCGTCCGCCAGGTGATGGAGCAGGGAGTGATCGCCGGGTATCCGGTCGTGGACGTCAAAGCGGTGGTCTATGACGGCAAGGAGCACCCGGTGGACTCCAAGGACATCGCCTTCCAGATCGCCGGGCGCGAGGTGTTCAAGAAAGTGATGATGGACGCCGGGCCGGTGCTCCTGGAGCCGATCCAGAAGGTGGTCATCACCGTGCCGGAGGAGTACACGGGCGACGTGATGGGCGACCTGAACACCAAGCGGGCACGGGTGTTGGGGATGGACCAGCAGTCCGGCAAGACGGTGATCACCGCGCTGGTGCCGTTGGCGGAGATGCAGCGGTACGCTACAGACCTGCGCAGCCTGACGCAGGGACGGGGGCTATTCTCGATGGAGTTGGACCACTACGAGGAGGTCCCTTCCCATTTGATGCCGCAGATCATCGAGGCGGCGAAACAGCAGCAACAGCAGCAACAGGATTAGGGGGTTGTCTCCCTGGTAGCGCTTCTACCCTTGCGTTGGGCGCTCTCTGATATCAGGGCGCGGTCATGAGCCGCGCCCTGATGTGTTCCCTACGCACCGCCCAGCATGAGTCGGTTGACGACGGAAAGCAGGCGGCGCATCGCTTTTTGTTGCGGTTTCGGCTTTTCCAGCGTGTAGAGGCCCGCCTGATAGACGGCCATGCCGCCGCGTCGGTCGCCGGAGCGCCACATCTGTACTCCCAGGGCCATCAGCGTCTCCCCCTGCCGCTGATGCTCCCCCAATTCGCCGAAGATGTCAGCCGCCTGGCGGAGGTACTCCTGGGCTCGCAGCGGCTCTCCCTGGCTGGCCAGCAGGCCGCCCAGGTTGCCCAAAACCTGCGCCTCCCGGCTGCGGTCCCCCAGGCGGGCGAAGGCCAGCCGCGCCTCCTCCAGCGCGGCCTGCGCCGACTCCCAACGGCGCATCATCCGGTAGACGACGCCCAGGTTATTCAGCGTCTCAGCCGCCTCCAGTTCGTTTCCCTCCATGACGAACTGCTCCTGGGCCTGTCCGA
Organism: Anaerolineae bacterium; assembly: GCA_034434635.1. Lineage (GTDB taxonomy): Bacteria > Chloroflexota > Anaerolineae > B4-G1 > DUEL01 > DAOTYX01. The sequence continues at coordinate 12,448 of DAOTYX010000084.1, forward strand.
ACCGCTGCGCCGCTTCCTCGTAGAGTCCTTCTTCGAATAGACGCAGCCCCTCCGCCTTCAACTCTTCCGCCCGCACCCTCTCTCCCATGAATCTCCCCTCCTCTCCTCCAACCTCCAACTTCCAGCCTCTAATACGTGATATCGAGTATCCCCTCCGCAATCGCCCGCAGGGCCCCGGCCGGCATCTCCGCCAGTTTCATCGCCACTTCCAGGTAACTGCGGTTGATTGGCTTGACGACGAAGTCGCGCAACTCCTGCGGCAGCGCCTGGAAGGCCTCTATTTCGTCCTGGCTCTGCCCGACCAGGCTGTCCTCATCGAGGAAGAAGGTGAGGGGGCGCTCCAGGAAGCTGGCCAGTGCTTCCAGTTCCGCCACTGGGATGGGCCGCTCCCCGTACTCATAGGCAGCGATGCGCCGGGTGGAGCAACCCAGTACGCTGGCCAGGTCCTTCTGGCTCTTGCGCGCCTCCAGGCGAGCCTGCCGCAACAACGCCCCCACGATCCGTTGGCGCAATGCCAGCCGTTCTGGCACCTTCACCGGTTTCTCATCCGGCAACAGCCCGGCATCGGGATCCAGAAGGTGAGTTGCCGGGACGCCCAGGTAGCGGGCCAGCAGTTCCAATTCGGGCAGGGATATGGCCTGGCGCCCTTCCTCGTAGGCGGTGATGACGCCGACAGAGGTGCCCAGTACCTCGGCACATTTCTGTCGGGTCTTCCCCGCCCGCATCCGTGCATCCTGCAACAGCACGCCGATGATGCGGTTGCGCACGGTCAGTTTCTCTTGCTCGACCATCCCCCCTCCTTACTTGACGGGCTGGCGGTGACAATAAGATTATAGCACAAGAGAGGGTTGACCACAAAATGGGTATGGGGTATACTGGTAAACTGGTATGTTGGGACACGGGAAGAAAGGAGAGGTGTAGGAAATGGAAAGGGATTTTGCCGGAAAGGGGCGGGTGGCGGTGTTGCGCACCAGGCCGGAGACGGTGCTGGAAGACTATGCCCGATTGTTGGACCTGGCCGGCCTGCGCCAGGCGCTGCCGATGGACCGCAGTACGGTGCTCAAGGTGAACATCTCCTGGCAGACCTGGTACCCGGCCTGCTCGACCACCCCCTGGCAACTGGAAGGGGTCATCCGCGCCCTGCTGGCCGCCGGCTACCGCGACCTCATCGCCGCGCAGAACAACACGGTGGTGGTGGATGCGTACGTCGGCGAGCGGAACAACAAGCATAAGTACGTGGTGGACAAGTACGGCATCCGCAACGTCCACCTCTATGAGCCCCAATACCGCTGGGTGCGCTACGAGCCGCCACAACCCTTCCTGGTGCTGGATCGGGTCTATCCGGAAGGGGTCTACATCCCCGATATCCTGATCGGCCGGAATGTCATCCAGCTGCCCACCGTCAAGACGCACGTCTTCACCACCATCACCGGGGCGATGAAGAACGCCTTCGGCGGGCTGCTGGGCACCCGGCGCCACTGGACCCACGGAGTGATCCACGAGACGCTGGTGGACCTGCTGATGATCCAGCAGGACATCCATCCCGGCATCTTCGCGGTGATGGACGGCACCTTCGCTGGCGACGGCCCGGGGCCGCGGGCGATGCGCTGGCACGAGAAGGACATCATCCTGGCCTCCGCCGACCAGGTGGCCATTGACGCCATCTCCGCCCACCTGCAGGGCTTCGACCCGCTCTCCATCCCCTTCATCCGCATCGCCCACGAGATGGGGCTGGGAGTGGGCGACCCCTCCCAGATCGAGATCGTCGGCGAGGACCGCGACTGGGTGATGTCCCAGCGCTGGGGCTTCGTCCAGGAGGATACCTTCGCCAGCCGCGGGCAGAAGCTGATCTACCACGGCCCGCTCAAGCCCTTCGAGAACCTCCTGCTGCGCACGCCGCTGGTGCCATGGTCCTACTTCGCCTCCAACTTCTATCACAACGTCTACTGGTACCCCTTCGTGGGGCGCAAGCGCGTGGAGGCGGCGTTGCACACCAAATGGGGCCGGCTGTTCAGTGAATACGGCAGCGAGGCCGGGCTGGGTGGCGCAGTGATGCCGGGGATGGAGCCGCGCACGGTGATGGTGGCCGCTGGCGGGTTAGCACTGCTCACTGCCGCCGCTATCGCTGGCGCCTGGTGGCTGAGCCGGCGGCGAAAGGAATAACACGGCTGTTGGTCACCACACCCACGCGTGACTTCCTGACCGAACTGCTGGATGCCTACTGGTTCGCCCCGCCTGTGGCGTTGTGGCGGGCGGTAGAGTTACGCGTGGCTGCTCAGCGCTCCTATCCGCGCCCCCTGCTCGACCTGGGCTGCGGGGACGGTCTGATCGCTGCCGTGCTCTTTGGCCCTGGCGGGGTGGATGTAGGGCTGGACCCCTGGGCGGAACAACTGCACCGTGCCGCCCGCTCAGGGGTCTACCGCTGGCTCCAGCAGGCCGATGGCCACCATCTGCCCCACCCCGACGCGACCTTCCTCACCGTCTTCAGCAATTCAGTGCTCGAACACATCCCCGACGTGGCCCCCGTCGTGCGCGAGGTGGGGCGAGTGCTGCGGCCCGGCGGCCGCTTCGTCTTCACCGTCCCCTCCGATGCCTTTCCCCGCCTGCTGGACGGCTACCAGACTCGCCTTGCCGCTGGCGACCGCGCTGGCGCGGGGCGGTATGCAGCGCAGGTGGACGCTCGATTGGCCCATCGTCACTACCACACCCCTCAGGAATGGGCGCGCCTGCTGGCCGATGGCGGGATGTCTCTAGAGATGGCCCAGTACTACATCCCAGAGACGGTGGAGCGGCTGTGGGACCGCATGAACGTCCGCTTCGGCATCGGGCGGCGGTCGCTGTGGGGACTGCTGGTCTCCCCACGGCTGCGCTCGTTGGGCACCCGCCGTCTACTGCGGTGCCGCGTGGTGACGCGGCTGAGCCGGGCATGGCGCGCCGCCTACGAGATGGACGTCCCCCCCGGCGAGGTGGGAGGGGGTCTGCTGGTCGTGGGGCGCAAGGGATGATCGAGGTCCGCACCGACCTGCCGCCGGCGGAGTGGGACCGTTTCGTCGCCGCCCACCCGCAGGCGCACGTCCTCCAGACCAGCCCGTGGGGCGACCTGAAGGCGGCTTTCGGCTGGGAGGCCGAACGGCTGGCGCTGGTGGCCGACGGGAAGGTGCAGGCCGGGGCGCAGGTGCTCTACCGGCGGCTGCCCGCCGGCCTGGGGCGCCTGGCCTACGTCCCCCGTGGCCCCCTGGTAGATTGGGAGCAGGGTGAGGCCATCGCCGTGTTACTCGACGCGCTGACCCAGGCTGCCCGCGCGCGCGGCTCCCTGGCGCTGATGGTGGAGCCGGACCTGCCGGACGAGCCCCGCTGGCGGGAGTATCTGGCTGGGCTGGGGTTCCTCCCTTCCCCGCTGGGCAATGTCCAGCCACGCCGCACACTCCTGGTGGACCTTTCGGGCAATGAGGAGGCAGTACTGGGCCGCATGCACCAGAAGGCCCGCTACAACGTCCGCCTGGCGGCGCGCAAGGGGGTGACGGTGCGCCCGGCCACGGCGGACGACCTGCCGACGTTTTGCCACCTGATGGCGACGACTGGCGCGCGCGACCGCTTCGCCCCTCACGCCCCCGCCTACTACGAGCGGGCCTTCGGGTTGTTCGTGCCACGCGGCTGGGCGCAACTGCTCCTGGCGGAGGTGGAAGATGCGCCGGTAGCGGCGTTGATGGCCTTCGCCCTGGGGCGGCGGTCCTGGTACTTCTACGGAGCCTCCAGCGATGCCCACCGCGAGAAGATGGCCCCCTACCTGCTGCAGTGGGAGGCCATGCGCTGGGCACGCAACCTGGGCTGCGTCGAGTACGACCTGTGGGGTGTGCCGGACGAGGACGAATCAACCCTGGAGGCCCAGTTCACCCAACGTCAGGATGGCCTGTGGGGGGTCTATCGCTTCAAGCGCGGCTTCGGCGGGCGGCTGGTGCGCACGGTGGGCGCGTGGGACCGTCCGCTGCGTCGTTTCCCCTACTGGCTCTACGCGCTGGCTGGGCGGCGGTTGCGCGGCGGCGGCCTCGTCCGGCGACTCCCCTGAAGCCTGTCACGTTGCGGGGGTGCTACCCATCACTGGCGTATCTGCCGGGCTGTGTTATAATCAGCATGAAAAAATCATGAGAAAAACAGGGCGTAGCGCTGCCCTGACAATAACCAGGAGGAAAGGTATGACTGAAGAACTGAACCCCTTTGCCATCGCGCAGAAGCAGCTGGATCGGGCCGCCGAGATTATGGGCCTGGACCCGGCGACGCACGAACTGTTGCGCTGGCCGCTGCGCGAACTGCACGTCACCCTGCCGGTGCGCATGGACGACGGCACTGTGAAGATATTCCACGGTTTCCGCGTCCAGTACAACGACGCACGCGGCCCGACGAAGGGCGGCATCCGCTATCACCCTGAGGAGACCATTGACACCGTCCGCGCCCTGGCGGCCTGGATGACCTGGAAGACCGCCGTGGTGGATATCCCGCTGGGTGGCGGCAAGGGTGGCATCATCTGCAACCCCAAGGAAATGTCCGAGGGTGAGCTGGAGCGGCTCAGCCGCGCCTACATCCGCCAGGTGGGGCGGATCATCGGCGAGGAAGTGGATGTACCGGCGCCGGATGTGTACACCACGCCGCAGATCATGGCCTGGATGATGGACGAATACTCCTTCATGCGCGGCTACAATGTCCCCGGCGTGATCACCGGCAAGCCGCTCCCCCTGGGCGGCTCGAAGGGCCGCGGCGACGCCACCGCGCGTGGCGGCGTCTACTGCGTGCGCGAGGCGGGCAAGGTGCTCGGTCTCAACCTCAAGGGTGCCACCGCCGCCATCCAGGGCTATGGCAACGCCGGTCAGTTCGCCCATATCCTGGGCCAGGAGATTCTGGGCCTGAAGGTCGTCGCCGTCTCCGATTCGAAAGGCGGCATTTATAAGGCCGAGGGCCTCGACCCCCAGGCGGTCATCGCCCACAAAGAAAAGACCGGTTCGGTGATCGACTTCCCCGGCGCGCGGAGCATCACCAACGCCGAACTGTTGGAACTGGACGTGGTGGTGCTCTTCCCCAGCGCGATGGAGAATCAGATCACTGCCGCCAACGCGGCCAACATCAAGGCGAAGATCGTCGCCGAACTGGCCAATGGCCCCACCACCCCCGAGGCCGACGAGATTCTCTACAAGAACGGCGTCTACGTCATCCCCGACTTTCTGTGCAATGCCGGCGGCGTGACCGTCTCTTACTTCGAGCAGGTTCAGAACGCCTATGACTACTACTGGGATCTGGAGACGGTGCACGAGCGGCTGGACAAGAAGATGAGCGCCGCCTTCCACGCCGTCCACGAGACCGCCCAGAAGTACAAGGTCAACAACCGCATGGGCGCCTACATCGTCGCTGTCCAGCGCGTGGCTGACGCCTGCAAATTGCGCGGTTGGGTATAGGACAACCCATCCTCTGGCGGTTCCGGACCCCGGCCTCACAAAGAGGCCGGGGTTCTGTTTGGGTGTGTCCCAATTTTGTCGGGCAGGCCGCTTTGTGGGACAACTGCTCGCAGTTGTCCTGCTCCCGACAGTTTTGGGACGCACCTTCTGTTTTGTCCACTTGGCACGGTCAGGTATCCGTGGTATCATAGGCGCGGTTGACCAACACGATGGAGACAGTGTGGACATGTCACCTGTGGAGTGGTCCGTGAAGGGTGCCCGATCAGGGTTGACGCGAGCGGCGGAGCAGCAGGACCCCAAACTGCGCACGATGTTCGAGATCGCCCGCGTTCTGGCCGGCGGGTACGACCTGGTTACCCTCTTGCCCAGGCTGCTCTCCTGTCTGATTGACTCCTGGGAAGCAGCGGATTCGGGCATCCTCTCGCTCTATGACCCCGAGGAGGAACGCCTGAACATCGTGGCGGCACAGGGGTATGACTTCAATACTCTGAAGAAGATCCATCTGGCGCCTGGCGAGGCAATGGGCGGCCGGGTCATCGCCACGGGCGAGGCAGAACTGTACCCTACCCCCGACGACATCGCCGAGGCACGAGCCAACCTGAGCCCAGAGCATCAGGCTCTATGGGAGCAGGCCTCCGCCAGCCTGGGCCCCCCCTACAGCGCCGTCTGTATCCCCCTGGTGACCACGCAGGCCAAAGTGGGCATCTTTCTGCTGGAGAACCACACCCAGCCGAACAGTTTCAGCGCTGACGATATCCCCTTCCTGCTGGCCGTCTCCGACCTGATCGCCCTGGCTATCGAGAACGCCCGTCTGCGTAAGGAACTGCAAGACACGCGCGCCCTCGAAGAGGCCAACCGTCTGAAGGCTGAGGTCATCTCCACGCTGGCCCACGAGATGCGCACCCCGCTGACCTCGATCAAAGGCTACTCGACCGCCCTCCTGATGGATGAGGGCATCTTCGGGCCGGAGACGCAACGGGAGTTCCTGCAGATCATTGACGAGGAGTGCACGGTCCTGCAAGGCCTGATTCAGGACCTGCTCGAGTCCTCGATCATCGAGGCCGGCTTCCTGAAACTGGAGTTGCAGCCGGTGATCCTGCCACGCCTGGCCAGAGCCATCGTTGATGACTTCATCCACGTGAGCAAGAAGCACCGCTTTCTGGTGGACTTCCCGCCGGGTTTCCCCATCGTGGATGCGGATCCCGATCGCGTCGCCCAGGTGTTGCGCAACCTGCTGGACAACGCGGTCAAGTACTCGCCCGATGGCGGACTGGTGGTGGTGCGCGGTCAGGTGGGAGAGGACGAGGTGATCATCAGCGTCGCCGACCAGGGGGTCGGCATCGCGCCGGAACACCTCAACCGTCTGTTCGAAAAGTTCTTCCGCGTCGAGTCTGGCCTGGGTCGTCACGTCGTCGGCTCGGGCCTGGGGCTGCCCATCTGCCACGCTATCGTCGAGTCCCACGGTGGGCGCATCTGGGCAGAGAGCGAACTGGGCCAGGGCACGATCCTCTACTTCACGCTTCCACTCCGTCACGACGGGCAGGAGTTCCAGGAGGAATAGCCTATGGGTGAGAAGATCCTGGTCGTTGACGACGAGCCGCGCGTCGTGCGCCTGGTCACTGAGGTGCTCAAGGCCATGGGCTACCAGGTAGTCGCTGCCATCAACGGCCAATCGGCGCTGGAGACGACCGCTCTGGAACAACCCGACCTGATCCTGCTGGACATCCTGCTGGGCAGCGGCCCGGATGGGTATGAGGTCTGTCAACGCGTCCGCGAGTTCTCCGACGTGCCGATCATCATGCTGACCGCCAAGGCCCAGGAGGCCGACGTGCTGCGCGGCTTCGATGTCGGGGCGGACGACTACCTGACCAAGCCATTCAATGCCAAGGAACTGGTCGCGCGGGTCAAGGCGGTGTTGCGACGCGCCCAGCAGCCGGAGGGGGTAGTCACCACCGTGTGGGCGTGCGGCGAGCTGCAGTTTGACTTTGCCCGCCGCGTGGTCCACGTGCGCGGCGAGCGCGTGCCACTCACGCGGACCGAATACGCCTTGCTGCGCCAGTTGGCCCTGCACCCGAATTGCGTTCTCTCCCATCAAGAACTGCTCACGGCCGTGTGGGGGCCTGAGTACATCAACGACGTGGACTATCTGCGCGCCTACGTCCGCTATTTGCGCCGCAAGATCGAGGATGACCCTGCCAACCCTCAGTACATCCTCACCTCTCAGGGGGTCGGCTACATGCTTGCCTGCCCGGAGGGCACCCATGCGCCCGTGGCGCCCTGACCGCCTGGAAATTGGCCTGCGGGCGGGCTTCCCCTGCACCTCTTGTCGAGACGCCTCTTCGGCGTCTCGACGCTTTTTCATGCTTTTTTCAGAAACTGGTGGGGGCTTTCTATGCGATTCTCACGCCTGTCGTGGTATGATAAGGCCACAAACGGAGAGAAGAAAACTCAATCCAGAATGGGAGGTTAGGAGAGATGGACACCCGGACAAAGACTTCACGACAGGCGCAGACGAAGACAGCGGCGCAGGACCTCGAACTGGTCCTCTCGGATGCGGTGAGCATGGCCGAGGGCGCGATGAACCAGGCGCTGGACTTCTGCGTCCAGAAGATGGGGCTGGACGACCGGCCGGCGGTGGTGGCGCGGCTGAAGGGGGGCGACCGCGAGACGTTGGATCGCTTCTCCTATCGTCTGGCCAGCCAGGCCGCCGAGTGGCTGGGCGCGTGGGACGAGAGCATCAAGGCCGTCTATCTGTACGACTACGACGCCACAGTCGAGGACACCCACTTCGGCACAGCGGCTCGTTCGCCGATGCTGCACCTCATCGTCTGGGCCAAGCGCAAGACCGGTGCGCTGGCCTCGATCCTGGAGGTGCTCGACCGCGCCCTGGCGCAGGGGTACGCCGACCTGACCGGCAAGCAGGAACTGAAGCACATGCTGAGCGCCGAAGTGATCGACGACGAGGGGGTGCAGAACTCCATCGGCGGCGCGGCGCTCCTGCGCTCTGTGCACACTCGACCGCTGCGCGTCTGGGAACGGTAGCCATAGAGGACAAAGGCCAACAGCGCCGGGCTGGGGGGAGCCCCTGCCCGGTGCTGTTGTTGTGTGGGACACATCAGGCTGGAAGCCTGTCGAAACGGGCAACCGCGGCCCGATGGCCGTGATTGACAACAGACCTTCTACAGGAGAACTGAGATGGCAGAGGCAAAGAACTCGTTTCAGATCGCCCAGGCACAGTTCGACAAGAGCGCTGACGTCCTGGGACTCCCGGAGGACATCCGGGAACTGTTACGCTGGCCCATGCGCGAATTCCATTTCCGCATCCCGGTGCGCATGGACGATGGGAGCACCCGCTCCTTCCAGGGCTTCCGCGTGCAGCACAACGACGCGCGTGGGCCATCGAAAGGGGGCATTCGCTTCCACCCCAACGAGACGATTGACACCGTGCGCGCGCTGGCGATGTGGATGACCTGGAAGTGCGCCGTCGCCGACATCCCGCTGGGCGGCGGCAAGGGCGGTGTGATCGTCAACCCGGCTTCTCTCTCGGTGACGGAGAAAGAGCGGCTGTGCCGTGGCTGGGTCAACCAGATGTGGCACAACATCGGCCCACGCATGGATGTGCCGGCCCCCGATGTCGGCACCACGCCGCAGATGATGGCCTGGATGATGGATGAGTACACCCGACTCCAGGGGCAGTACGTCCCCGGCGTCTTCACCGGCAAGCCGGTGGATATGGGCGGCAGCCTGGGCCGCACCGAGGCGACGGGCTTCGGCGTGATCTTCACCGTCCGCGAGGCGATGAAACACCTGGGCCTGGACCCCAGGTCGTGCAAGGCGGCCATTCAGGGCTTCGGCAACGTGGCCCAGTACGCCGCCATCGGCTTCCGTGACATCCTGGGCGGCAAGGTTGTCTGCGTCTCCTGCTACGACGAGGCGGACAAGAAGCCCTACACCTACTCCCACCCCGATGGCGTGGACCCGCACTTCCTGCAGAGCATCACCGACCAGTACGGCACGATTGACAAGGCCAAAGCCAGGGCTGCTGGCTACGTCGTCGAAGACGCGATGGCCTGGATCGAGAAGGACGCGGATGTGTTGATCCCGGCGGCGCTGGAGAACATGATCACCGCCGAGACCGCCCCGCGCATCCACAAGAACGTCAAGATCATTGCCGAGGGGGCGAACGGCCCCACTACTCTGGAGGGGGACGAGGTGATCCAGAAGCGGGGCATCTTCCTGATCCCCGACTTCCTGTGCAACGCTGGTGGCGTGACCTGCTCCTATTTCGAGGGCGTCCAGAACGACATGAACTACTACTGGGGCCGCGACGAGGTCGTGCAGCGGCTCGACCAGAAGATGAGCACCGCCTTCCACGGCGTGCTGGAGATGTCCCTCGATCGCAAGGTGTATATGCGCGACGCCGCCTACCTGGTGGCGATTGACCGCGTCGTGCGGGCCATGCGCCTGCGCGGCTGGGTGTAGTCTACCACAACTACCCTTCCGAGAATACTGACGACTGACCACGGACCGCGGACGACGGACGACGGACCACGGACCACGGACGACGGACCACGGACCACGGACCGCCGGCATCTAGGCGTAGTCTGTGGTCTGTGGTCGAGTCTGCGCGCCTGGCCGGGTCGTTGTTTTCGCAGTATAATACCTGCCAAATGGCCGATCTGCCGCTCGAAGCCCCGAAAATCCTGAGGATCTACCTGGAGATCGCCAACTACCCGATCATGGCGCAGGAGATCCGTCGGCGCATGCGCGAGGAACTCTTCCAGCGCGGCATCATTACCCCCGAGGCGTTCGAGGCGGAGGTCCAGGAGAAGGGCACCCTCTCTCAACTGCGCGAAGGGTTGACTCCCCCTGTCGAGGAAGAGGAACATGTCTGGCAGCAACGGCTGCAGGTCATCCGCGACTACCTGACTGACTTCTACTTTGCCTATAACCTGCCCCTGGAACTCTTCCAGCACATCGTCAACGATCTGTTGGCCCGTCGCTCCGTGAGGCCCGATGCGCTCGACCTGCGGTTCAACCCGGAACTGGCGCCGCTGGATCTGTTGTTGCGCCAGGCGCGGGAGTACGAGTCGCTGCCGGAGGAACAGCGGGCCAGGGTTCAGCACCACCTCGAGGAGATCATCGTCGTCCTGATCAAGACGATGATCAGCGACCATTTGGGCTTCGTGAGCATCGCCAAGAAGTGGTTTACCGGCGATGACCTGCGCTTCGTCCACTCCCGACGCATCGGCACCGGCAAGATCGGCGGCAAGGCGGCCGGTATGCTGCTGGCCTGGAAGATCCTCCAGGGGGTCGTGCCCCAGATCGCCGCACAACTGGTCGTGCCGGACTCCTACTTCATCGGCACCGACGTCTTCTACGACTTTCTCTCCCTCAACAGCCTGGAGTACCTCAACCAGAAGTACAAGCCGCTGGATCAGATTCGCGCCGATTACCCGGAGATTGTCGAGGCCTACGGACGGGGCCGCTTCCCGGCCGGCATCGCTGAGCAACTGCGCGCGCTTCTGGAAAGGGTTGGCCGGACGCCGCTCATCGTCCGTTCCTCCAGCCTCCTGGAGGACAGTTTCGGCACCTCGTTCGCCGGGAAGTACGAGAGCCACTTCTGCCCCAACCAGGGGACGGTGGAGGAAAACCTGGAAGCGCTGCTGGCGGCAATCCGCCGCATCTACGCCAGCGCGTTCAACCCCGATGCGCTCTTCTACCGCCGACGTATGGGGCTGATTGACTATGACGAACGTATGGCCGTGCTGCTCCAGACGGTGCAGGGGCAGAGGTATGGTCGCTATTTCTTCCCCACCCTGGCCGGGGTTGCTTTCGGCCACGCGCCCATTGTCTGGCATCCGCGCCTGCGCCGCGAAGAGGGTTTCGTCCGCCTGGTGGCGGGGCTGGGGACGCGCGCGGTCAACCGCGTCGCCGATGACTATCCGCGCCTGATCACCCTCAGTCACCCCCTGCTACGCCCGGAGAACGCCCCGGCGGCGATCCGTCGCTACTCGCAGCACTTCATTGACCTGATTGACCTGGAGGAGAACGCCTTCAAGACCTTGCCGATTGACCAGGTGATCGGCCTCGATTACCCGCCTCTGCGGCTGCTGGCGTCGGCCCAGCAGGACGAGACGCTGATGCCCCTGGTCTCCCTTGGCCGTGTCTCGCCAAAGGACCTGGTCTTCACCTTCGACGCGCTTTTGCAGCACAGCGACTTCGTGCCGCTGCTGAAGGCGATCCTCTCCGCCCTGAACCAGGAGTATCAGTATCCGGTGGATGTGGAGTTCGCCATCAGCCTGACGCCGACCTCGTCCCGACCAGAGATCACCTTCCACCTCCTGCAATGTCGCCCGCAGAGCAGCATGCGGGGGCGGGCTATCCGCCGCGTCCCCACAGATGTGCCGCAGGAGGATGTGCTCTTCCGCGTGACGCATATGGTGCCCCAGGGAGAGGTCAACGGCGCCGCCTACGTGATCTACGTGGATCCCACAGAGTACGGCCGGTTGGGGGAAGCCGCCCGCAGCACAGAGGTGGCCCACATCGTCGGCCGGCTGAACAAGATACTGGAAGGTCAGGGGGTTGTGATGCTTGGGCCGGGCCGCTGGGGATCGGCCAATCCCGAGTTGGGGGTGCCGGTGACCTATGCCGACATCTACAACGCGCGGGCGCTGGTGGAGATCGCCGTCCCGCAGCAGGGCATCCACCCAGAGCCCTCCTATGGGACGCACTTCTTCCAGGACCTGGTCGAGGCGGAGATCTATCCGCTGGCGATCTACCTGGGAGAAGGGAGCGATTACCTGAATCGGGAGTTCCTGCTCCAGGCGCGCAATCATCTGGCCGACCTGTTGCCAGAGGCTGTCCCCTACAGCGACTGCGTCCGTGTTGTCCACATCCCCTCTGAGCGGCCGGGCTGTTGCCTGGAGATTGTGATGGACGGGGAACAGGGGTTGGCCTATCTGGCACCAGCGGAGTAGGACAACTGCGAGCAGTTGTCCTGCTCCCGACAGTTTTGGGACACACCCGGAGGCGGTGCGGCTTTGACTTTTCCTGGCTTTTGGTGTAAGATATTTCACGTCGCCCGTCAACGTTCCCATCAACACAGCAAGGAGGCCAAAAATGTACCATAGAGTGATCATCGCCGGGTATCTGGGGCGCGACCCAGAGATGCGTTACCTGCCCGATGGCCAGCCGGTCGTCAACTTCTCGGTGGCCACCGGCCGCCGCTGGACCGGCAAGGACGGTCAGGCGCATGACGAGACGATCTGGTGGCGCGTCTCGGCCTTTGGCAAGACGGCTGAGCTCTGCAATCAGTATTTGACCAAAGGCCGCGCCGTGTTGATCGAGGGCCGGATGCGCCCTGACGAAAACGGCAATCCGCGCGTCTGGACGGGGCAGGATGGCGCGGCGCGGGCTTCCTACGAGGTGACCGCAGACAGCGTGCGCTTCCTGGGCCGCCGCGAAGAGGAAGCACCTGCCCCCGTTGCCCCAGAGCCTGTGATCGAAGAGCCGGAAGAGCCAGAGGCCATTCCCTTCTAGCCGCTGGCCGTTGCTCTCGTGTGAATGATCGGGCGACGCAGGGCACCCGCATGGGTGCCCTCGTCTCTTCCTCCAGACCTGTCAGGGGGGTGTGCTCTGTCCGCCCGGTTTCGATGGATGGCGATCCTGACGCTGCTGCTGGCCTGTCTGGCCTGCAACCTGCCCGATCTGGCTCCCTCGCCGACCCCCATGCCTCCTCCCACGCCCACGTTGCGTCCCACACCCACGCCTGAGCCGCCCGATACCGGCTGGTCCCCCCTTGCCCCTGGGTTGGAGTGGCGGGAGGTGAACGTGGCGGCGGGAACGGCGACGGAGCGGCTGATGATCGCGCGGCTGGAGCCCGCGTCGTTCCGTTTCCGTGTCCTCTATGCCCCCGGCGGCGGGCAGACGGTGGCGGGGTGGGCGGCCGGGCTGGAGGCGCAGCCCCCCTTCCTCGTGGTCAACGGTGGCTACTTCACCCCGGAGTACCGGGCCACTGGCCTGCTGGTCAGCGGTGGGCAGGCCTATGGTGTCTCCTACGGCGGCTTTGCCGGCATGTTCGCCGTGCTGCCCGGCGGCCGGGTGGAGGTGCGCTGGCTGGCCGACCGGCCCTACGACCCGCACGAGATGCTGGTGGAGGCGGTGCAATCCTTCCCGGTGCTGGTCAAGCCGGGCGGGGTGCTGGGTTTCCCGGCCGACGCGGATGACGGTCAACCGGCCCGGCGCACCGTGGTGGCGCAGGACCAGGCAGGGCGCATCCTCTTCATCATCGCCCCGCGCGGCTACCTCTCGCTGCACGCGCTGGCCCGCTGGCTGGTCTCCTCCGACCTGGCGCTGGACGTGGCGCTCAACCTGGATGGGGGGCAGTCCACGGGGCTCTACCTGGAGGCGGGAGGGACGCGGGTGAGTGAGGATTCGCTCTCGCCCCTGCCGGCGGTCATCGTGGTGGAGGGGCGGTGATGGACGGGAGAGCCGCAAGAAGCAAGCCTCTCGAACCCCCCGCGGGTCCTGGCGGCCGGGTGGCACGCCTGTTGCACAGTCGCGCGTTATGGGTGACCCTGCTCACCGGGGTTTACTTGATGGGCATCGCGACGCGCGCCGTCCCCGCTCTCTTCGGGCCGGAGGGCTGGCGCTGGCCCAGCCGCGCCCCATCGCCCAGCACGCTCCCGCGATGGTGGCCGGCCCTGCTCCTGCTGACGGGCTACCTGCTCCTGTTCCTGTGGCTCGACGGGCGCGGCGCAGACACCCCGTCCCGCCGTCGTGAATGGGCGGTGCTGCTCTTCCTGGCGCTGATGGCCCCCGCGCTTCAGATAGCGCTCAAGTACATCCACTACTGTTACCTGGCCGAGTTCTATCTCTACCGTACGATTGGCCCTCACAACGGCTTCTGGCAGATCGCCATCGGCGCGCATGACCTGGCTGCGTTTCTCCGCTCTTATCCACAACAGATGCAGGATCAACCCTTCCTGCGCATCCACACCCACCCGCCAGGAGGCTTCCTCTGGGTTTGGCTGTGGTGGCAGGGGTTCGAGCGACTGCCAGCGTTGGCTCATGCGATAGCCCGCCTGCTGCGACCTTACAACTGCGCCGACCTGTGGTTCGTCTCTTTGACGGATGGTCAGGTAGCTGCCACATTGGGGCAGATGACACTGCCGCTGTTCAGCGGCCTGACCGTCTTCCCGCTCTACCTGCTGGGCAAGCGACTGGACGGGCCGCGCACCGGTTTCCGTGCGGCTGCGTTCTATGTCCTTCTCCCTTCTCTTACCCTGTTCACCATGCGCTGGGATCAACTCTACCCGCTCTTCCTGCTCCTGGCGCTCTGTGCCCTGCACCGCGGGCTGACGCGCCATCGGCTGGGAGGATACCTGGCAGCCGGGCTGATCGTCTCGCTGGCCTCGTTCATGAGTTTCGGCAACCTGACGATTCTCCCGGCGTTGGCTGTGTACGGGCTGGGCCACTGGCTGGCCTGCGGCCGTCGGGAGCGCCGCCGCTGGCTGCGCCGCACGGCTCCGGGTTGGGCTTTGCTCCTGCTTGGCGCGCTCACTGTCTGGCTGGCTTATCAGGCCACCTGTGGCGTCTCGTTTTGGGACGTCTTCTCCACAGCCATGCGCACTCACATCCACGGAGAACGTCCCTACTGGGTCTGGCTGGCATGGAACCTTTGGGACTTTCTGGCCTTTCTGGGCATTCCCCTGGCGGTGTTGTTCCTGCTGGAGAGCGGGCGGGCATGGCGAGAGGTGCTGAAGAAAGAGCCGGCTGTGCGTCTGGAGCATCTGCCAGCGTTGGTGGCCAGCGCGGTGGTATTGGCGTTGGCCGTGACAGACCTGGCTCCTGAGGAGGTGGGACGCATCTGGCTCCTGTGGATGGCCCTGGCCTGTCTGGCGGTTGCCGTCGGCCTGGGTCGTCAACGAGCCCTCACCGTACTGGTCGTGACCCTGCTGGCGGGGCAGACCTTCTTCTTCACGCTCTTCTTCCGCGTCTCGCAGACCGGCATGCCGTCCTACGTGCCACGCCAGGCCGAAATGACACCGCCGGCCATAGATCGGCCGCTGCCGGCGCACTTCGGATCGGAGATCACACTCCTGGGATATGACCTGGCTCCCGCTGTGACAGAGCCGGGGCAGACGATCCGCCTGACGCTCTACTGGCAGGCGGTGAGAGAACCGCAGCGCCCCTATACGGTCTTCACCCATCTGCTGGATGCGCGGGGGGAGATGCGTGGCCAGCAGGACAACATGCCGCAGCAGGGGCAGTTGCCCACGACCTGTTGGCAGTCAGGGGAATTCGTTACGGATGTCTACGACATTCCGCTGGCTGAGGATGCTCCTCCGGGGGAGTATACGGTCGAGGTCGGGATGTACTACCTGCCCACCGGCGAGCGGCTGCCCGTTTCCGGCGTGCCCGGTCAACCACCCGACCGGCTGCTGCTGGGGCCCATCACCGTCGTCGCGCCGGGAGGGGCTGCGGCGCCGCCGTGATTACAGCGCGCGGATGAAGAGGATACCCAACAGGCTGACCACCAGGCCGAGGTGGAGCAGCAGGTTCACCTGGGCCATCCACGCAATGACGGGCCAGTCTGGAAGCAGTTGTAGCACGAAGTTCAGCAGGATCAGCCCGAGGCCGATCAGCGGGACCAGGCCGGGGTAGCGCGCCAGGAAGTCGCTCAGACGCTTCAACCGTTCGCCCCATATTGACTTCTCTGCTGCCTGCCGTCTGACGCTCATCCCCCATCCTCCGTTGTGGACCTCAGAGGTCCATCAGTCTCACGGTGTCGGCGTTGGCGTTTGGTAAGTGGCCCCCAGGATGACGATGATGTCCACCGCCGTCTGGCCGCCGGAGACGGGGACGATCGCCGTCGCCGGGAGCCCCAAAAGCCGGGCGATGGTCTCGGCGGTGAACTGCTTGCCAGTGTAGACGTAGATCAGCGAGTTCGTGTAGTCGGAACGGTCAGCGTTGCCGAACCCCACGACATTGAGCCCCTGTCCCTGCAGGTACTCGGCGGTAGCCTGCGCCAGTCCGGCGGTCGTCGTCCCGTTCTGCACCATCACTGTAGCCGCCTCGTCTCGCAACCGGGTTGCCTGGTCCTGGGTGTTCTCCCCTGCGGCTGATGGCACGGTGAAGATCTCCGCCATCAGGTTGCGGATCTCGTCGCGCACAGGGACAAGCACCTGCTGACCGTCAGGTGTTTCCCAGGGTTGGGTGTAGTTCTCGTCAATCACCGCCGTGCGGATGTTCTCGCGGGGAATCTGGGTGGCCAGATTGGCCAGAGCGATCACCTGTTCAAGCGAGAGGTCGGTGGAGACCGACCGGTTCATCGTCTGCCACAAAGGCCCGGCCTGGGTGACCAGTTGGGGCAGCAGGTTCAGCCGTGTGACACGGTCGAGGATGGCCAGCAACACCTGTTGCTGACGCATGGCCCGGTCGAAGTCGCCGCCCGGGGTGTGTCGAGTGCGGGCGTAACGGAGGGCCAGTGCCCCGTTCATGTGCGTCATGCCGCCGGGGATGTAGAGAGGGTCATAGCCGTAGGGATCGTTCGGGTCGCTGGAGGGGTAGGTGGGATCGCTGATGTCTTCTCCGACGCAGGTATCGCCGACCATCTGCCCCACGCAGACATCAATCCCGCCGATCAGGTCTACCAGCTGCTCGAACGCGCTGAAGTTCAGCCGCACGTAGTAATGGATGGGCACACCGAAGTTGTACTGGACGGTGCGCATGGCCAGAGCCGGGCCGCCGCCGGGGTAGCCGTAGGCGTCCCCCAGCCAGTGGGCGGTGTTGATGCGCCCCTCGTCGTAGCCGGGGATGGGCACCCACAGGTCGCGGGGGATGGAGAGCATACCCGCGGAGTGGGTGAGGGGGTCAATGGTCAGCAGGATGATCGTGTCCGTGCGCCAGGGGCCATGCTCGTTTTCCCGCTCGTCAATGCCCAACACCAACACGTTGACCCGGTCGGTGCCCTGCCAGGGCTCGATCTCCGGGACGGGTACTGGCCCACCGCCAGCACTGCCGCCACCCAGCAAATCGGGCAGAAGGCCCGAACCGAGGGCCAGGCCCCGCGCTTCCCTGAAAAAGAGGTAGCCGACGACAACAGAGATGGCCAGGAAGGTCACCGCCAGGCTCAGGGTGAAAAGCGCCGAACCGCGGCTGGAGCGCCTTCTAGCGACCTTGTGACGCGCCATACATCCTCCTCATACTATCGCCTGCCGCGCGGCAGGCGGTGAAATTATAGCACGATTGGCAGTTTCTGGGTAGGGTGAAGCGCCTCGCCTCCACCTCCTCCTTACCCTTGTCCCCTTCTTCCTTTCGTGTTACAATCTCCTCGTCCAAAGCGAGAAGCCATGCTCGACCTGGGGATCGTCATCGTCAGTTATAACACGCGGGACCTGTTGCGCACCTGTTTGCAGACCGTCTACGCCAGCCAAGGGGACTTTTCATATGCTGTGTGCGTGGTGGACAATGGTTCACCGGACGGCAGCGCCGCGATGGTCGCGCGGGAGTTCCCTGCTGTGCGCCTGGTCGCCAACCGGGAGAATCTCGGCTATCCCGCGGCCAACAATCAGGGGTTATGTGCCTTCGGCTATCCTGACGGCGTTGACATGCCGCGCTTCGCCCTGCTGCTCAACCCCGATACAGAGGTGCCTCCAGAGGGACTGGCGCAGATGCTGGTCTTTATGGAAGAGAATCCCACGGTGGGGGTGCTCGGTCCGCGACTCGTACTGCCTGACGGTCGCCTGGACCTGGCCTGCCGTCGCTCTTTCCCTACGCCGGAGGTCTCCTTCTACCGTCTGACCGGCCTTTCCCAACTCTTCCCGCGCAGCCGAAGGTTTGGCCAATACAACCTCACCTACCTCGACCCGAACCAGATGGCGGAGGTGGATGCGGTGGTGGGGGCCTGCATGCTGGTGCGCGGCGAGGCGATCCGTCAGGTTGGATTGCTGGACGAGACGTTCTTTATGTATGGCGAGGACCTGGACTGGTGCTATCGCATGAAAACGGCGGGCTGGCGGGTGATCTACTATCCCGCGGTGACGGTGCGCCACGTCAAGCGGGCGGCCAGCCGCCACAGCCCCCGCGCGCAGGTGGAGTTCTGGAAGGCAATGTCCCACTTCTACCACAAGCATTACGCCGCCCAAACTCCCCCCCTGGTGCACGGGCTGATCGTCGGCGCGCTGCGCCTGCGTACCGCTGTGGAGCAGTTCCGCCACCGGCGGGCGTTGCGTGAGGGGGCGCGCCGATGAGCAAGCGGCGGGCACAGATTTTCTTCATCGTCACCCTGATCCTGACCGACCTGGTGATGGCGGCAGCGGCCTTCTACGCCGCCTATGGGCTGCGCTATCGCTTCCCCTTCCCTGACCAGGCCGCGGATTTGGGGCCTGTCTCCCGCTACGCCCCGCTGATGATGGTGCATGTCCTCTCTGTCCTGCTCACCTTCGCCTACAGCCGCCTCTATCACCTGGCGCGCGCGCCGTCGCGGGTGGACGAGTTCTACCGCATCATCGGCGCAGGGACGGTGGGGACTGTCCTGGGTGTCGCTATCTCCTATCTGCTCTTCAAGAACACGCCCCTTGAGGTGGACTACCCGCGCGGCATGGTCGCCTACGCCTGGTTGATGACCGTTGGCCTGGTGACGGTGGGCCGCCTGCTCCACGACCGCCTGCGTGCGGCCCTGCAGGCGCGCGGCTGGGGCCGTGACCGGGTACTGGTGGTGGGTACGGGCGAAGTGGCGCGCATGATCCTGCACAAGATCGTCGCCAGCCCCGACATCGGCTACCGGGCCGTCGGAGCGGTCACCACGAATGGCGCTTCAGAGCAGACCCTGCCCGTGCCGGTGGTGGGCCACGCCCGCGACCTGGCGGCGCTCATCGAACAACACCAGGCCGATGAAGTGATCATCGCCCTGCCCGAGGCCACCCATCAGGACATCCTGACGCTCATCTCCGAATGCGAGCGCGGGCGGGCCACCATCAAAGTCTTCCCCGACGTGTTCCAGATCATGGCCGGCCAGGTGGACATCAGCGACCTGGGGGGGCTGCCGCTGCTCACCCTGCGGGACATCGCCCTGCGCGGCTGGTGGCGCGGCGTCAAGAGGCTGATGGACCTGGTGGGAGCGGCGGTCGGGCTGGTGTTGACCTCGCCCCTTTTGCTGTTCACTGCTCTCCTCATCAAGATGGATTCGCCGGGGCCGGCTTTCTACGTGCAGGAGCGGATGGGTTTGGATGCCCGCCCCTTCCAGATGCTGAAGTTCCGCTCGATGCGCGCGGATGCCGAGAAGCACGGGCCAGGTTGGACCAGCCCCGGCGACCCCCGCGTCACCCGGTTGGGCAACGTCCTCCGCCGCCTCAACGTGGACGAACTGCCGCAACTGATCAACGTGTTGCTGGGGGAAATGAGCCTGGTCGGGCCGCGGCCTGAGCGTCCGGTCTACGTCAACCAGTTCCGCCGCTCGATCCCGCGCTATATGGATCGTCATCGAGCGAAGGCAGGGATGACCGGCTGGGCGCAGGTCAACGGCCTGCGCGGCGACACCTCCATCGCCGAGCGTACCAAGTACGACCTGTGGTACATCGAGAACTGGTCGCTGCTGCTCGACATCAAGATCCTCATTCGCACCTTTTTCAACCTGTTCCGCTCACCGAACGCCTACTGATGGTTTACCCGAAAGCCGCAGGCTGCATTCGGACGCCAGCGGCCGACGCATAGGGATGCGTCGGCTGCGTGGTTTGGGGATGATGCTGGCGGCCGACGCATAGGGATGCGTCGGCTGCGTGGTTTGGGGATGA
>DAOTYX010000085.1:0-8467 GCA_034434635.1 Anaerolineae bacterium
CCTGAGGAGATAGAGAATGATTGATCAGACACAAGTCCTGCAGGCGCTGAAGGGGGTAGAGGACCCCGAACTGCGCCAGAGCATCGTCGAACTGGGGATGGTGCACGACGTGAAGATCGACGATGGCATCGTGCGCTTCACGCTGGCGCTGACCACGCTGGCCTGTCCGCTCAGGGAGCGCATTCTGGAGGATGTCCGGAAGGCGGTACTGAGCCTGAACGGCGTGCAAGACGTCCAGGTGAACTTGCGCGAGATGACGCTGGAGGAAAAAGAGCGCATCTGGCCGAAACAGCGGCAGCAGCGAGAACAGCCCGGAGTGGCAGCCCATCTGAACCATGTCGATCGGATCGTCGCGGTGATGAGTGGGAAAGGCGGCGTGGGCAAGTCATCGGTGGCGGCGCTCCTGGCGACGGCCCTCCGACGGCAGGGGAAGCGGGTCGGCGTGCTGGATGCGGACATCACCGGCCCGAGCATCCCCAGGATGTTCGGCCTGCACGAGCCGCCGCCGATAGGTCCGGTGGGTATCCTCCCCGCCGAGACGGCTACCGGCATCAAGGTGATCTCCATCAACCTCCTGCTGCCGGACGAGGACGAAGCGGTCATCTGGCGCGGCCCCCTCATCAGCGGCGCCATTCAACAGTTCTGGGGGGACGTGGTTTGGGGCGACCTGGACGTGCTGGTGTTGGATCTGCCGCCGGGCACTTCCGACGCCTCATTGACGGTGATGCAGTCCATCCCCCTCAACGGCATCCTTCTGGTCACCTCGCCGCAGGACCTGGCGGGGATGGTGGTGCGCAAGGCGGCGCGGATGGCTCACCACCTGAACGTCCCCATCGTGGGGTTGATCGAGAACATGAGTTATGCTGTTTGTCCCAAATGCGGCGAACATATCGAGGTCTTCGGCCCCAGTCAGGCGATCCACACCGCGGCGATGCTGGGGGTTCCGTTGCTGGCGCGACTGCCGCTGAACCCTGACCTGGCCCGTCGCTGCGATGCGGGGCAGGTGGAACAGTACACCGACGAGGCTGTTGATGCGCTGGCTGCGGAGGTGTTGGGGCGGCTCCCGGCGACGCAGAGTGTCCCGCTGTTCCTGAAATAGCATGCGTGATAGGCGACGATGCCCTGACAATCCGGTGGCTCTGCAGGGGGAGGTTTACATGAGCGAACCCCTATCAGAAGAGGTGCGCCGCCTCATCGCGGCGTTTCAGCGGGCCGAGATCACCGAGCACCACATCTACAGCCGGCTGGCGCGAGCGACCCGGTCGCCGGAGAACCGTGCTGTCCTGGAGCGCATCGCCGCAGACGAGTTGCGTCACTATCGGTACTGGCAGGGACTCACAGGGCGGGAGATCGAGCCGGCCCGGACCAAGATCTGGTTCTACACGGGGGCGGGTCGGTTGCTGGGCCTCACCTTCGCCGTCAGGCTCATGGAGCAGGGGGAGGAAGGGGCGCAGGAGAACTACCAACGTATCGGCGAGGTTGTTCCCCAGGCTCTCACCATCGCCCAGGAGGAGAAGGTACACGAGGAGGCGCTGATCGGCTTGCTGGACGAGGAGCGGTTACGGTACACCGGCTCCGTGGTGCTCGGCCTGAATGACGCGCTGGTGGAACTGACCGGGGCATTGGCCGGTCTGACCTTCGCCCTGCAGAACACGCGCCTCATCGCGATGACAGGAGCGATCACCGGTATCGCCGCAGCGCTCTCTATGGCGGCGTCGGAGTACCTTTCAACGCGGACCGAGGAGACCGACCGCGATCCAGTCAGGGCCGCGCTTTATACCGGTGTCGCCTATCTGTTCACCGTCCTGGTTCTGATCCTGCCGTATCTGGTGTTCAGCAACTACCTCATCTGTCTGGCGGCCACGCTGGTGGGGGCGCTCCTGATCATCGCCTTCTTCAACTACTACATCTCGGTTGCCCGGGACGTGCCCTTCCGACGCCGGTTTGTGGAGATGGCCCTCCTGAGCCTGAGTGTCGCTGCGGTCAGTTTCGGCATCGGTGTTCTCATGCGCGTTGTGTTCGGGGTGGAAGTATGACCATGATGTCGTTCAAGGAGAAAAGCGAATGCGGATCGTCGTGTCGTCTAACGGTGTGAATCTGGAAGCCCAGGCCAGTCCGGTCTTTGGCCGTTGTCCTTACTTCGTCTTCGTGGACACGGAGAGCATGGCCCTCGAGGCTGTGGAGAATCCCGCCCTGGCCTCTGGGGGCGGCGCTGGCGTCCAGGCGGCTCAGTTCATCATCAAGAAGGGAGCCCAGGCCGTTGTCTCTGGGAATGTCGGCCCTAATGCCTTTCAGGTCTTCCAATCCGCCGGCCTACCGGTGTACTCCTTCAGCGGAGGAACGGTTCGGGAGGCGGCGGAGGCGTTCAAAGCGGGTCGCCTCACAGCGGTCGGCGGGGCCACGGCGCCGGAACATGCCGGCATGGGCAGGAGGGGCCCCCGTATGGCCGCGGCGAACCCCTCCCGCGAGGAGGAGATCGCCCAGTTGCAGCAGGCCGCAGCGGACCTTCGCCAGCGGTTGGCGAATATCCTGGAGCGGCTGGAGCAGATAGAGAAAGGAGCATAGGGAAAATGAGAATCGCAGTTTCGGCAGATGATAGTCGGGGGTTGGAAAGCGTCGTCAGTCCCCACTTTGGGCGCTGTCCCTACTTCGTCCTGGTGGATATGGAGGGGCGGGAGGTCAAAGCGGTCCGGGCCGTTGCCAATCCCTTCTATGGCAACCACCAACCCGGTCAGGTGCCCGGCTTCATCCATGCCCAGGGGGCAGACGTGATGCTCACCGGCGGGATGGGCGGCCGGGCCATCGGCTTCTTCCAGGAGTACGGCATCAAGCCCGTCACCGGGGCCTATGGTACCGTGCGCACCGCTCTGGAGCAATATCTGGGTGGGGCGCTTCGGGGGGCCGCGCCGTGCGCCGAGAGCGTCGCGCATGGCCATGGCGAGCCTCCTGCCGAAGGGGAGTACGAGAAGGACGAGGTTGGCCGGCTGCGGGAAGAGGCGGAGATGCTGCGGCGGCAGTTGGATGAGGTGATGGAGCGGCTGAGAGGATTGGAGATGTAGGAAGGAGGTGAAAAGGATGGCCAGAAATCGTGGTCAAGGCGGGGGTAGAGGTGGCGCCGGACGCGGCGGTGGTCGTGGACCGGGCCGGATGGGCGGCCCCTTCGCCGCCGGGCCAGGCGGCGATTGCGTCTGCCCCAGTTGTGGCCATCGGGAGCCTCATGTGGCGGGACAGCCCTGCTATGAGAAGAAGTGCCCGCAGTGCGGCGCTCCGATGATCCGTGAGCGGTGATGGCGACAGCAGATGACCGCCGTCTTCAGGATGGCGGTCACCTGCTACTATCCCAGGGGAGAGGTAGATGAGTTCTGAGGCCGTGCGTGAGGCGATCCTGGCGCGCCTTTCCACAATCATAGACCCCGAAACCGGGGCCGACGTGGTGCGGATGCGGCTGATCGAGGATCTGGCGGTGGATGAGGACGGAATGGCTTGTTACAGGTTCCGCCCTTCCTCTCCTCTGTGCCCTATTGCCATCCCACTGGTGCTCGCCGTCCGGAAAGCAGTGGCTGAGGTGGAGGGCGTGACCCGGCAGAGGATCGAGGTGGTGGGTTACCTGAAGGCAGCGGAGTTGAACGAGATGCTGCGAGAACTAGAGGAGACCTGACGCGCCGATGGTGATTCCTTTTGGCGACCTGGCGGCCTTTCTGCGCCGGATAGCCCCCGTCCAGGGACAGGACGACCTCTGAGCACGCGCAGGTGAGGGAAATCCTGATGATCGCTTTTGGGCCGATTCCCTCCCGTCGCCTGGGGCGCAGCCTGGGGGTGAATAACATCCCCCCGAAGTTCTGTACCTACTCCTGCGTCTATTGCCAGTTAGGGCGCACGCTCCGCATGCAGGTGAATCGTCGGGGTTTCTATGCGCCCGAGGAGATCGCTCAGGATGTGCGGCAGCAAGTGGAACGGACAGGGGGCCAGGTTGACTATCTGACCTTCGTCCCCGATGGCGAACCGACGCTGGACGCCAATCTGGGCCAGGAGGCGGCGTTACTGCGCTCGCTCTCTATCCCCATCGCCGTGATCACCAACGGTTCTCTCGTCTGGCGGGAGGATGTACGAGAGGATCTGAGCGGGGCCGATTGGGTCTCTCTGAAGGTGGACAGTGTTCTGGAGCCAATCTGGCGCCGGATCAATCGCCCTGCTCGCTCGCTGCGGCTCTCGGCCATTCTGGACGGGATGCTCTCCTTCGCCGAATCCTATCGGGGGAGGCTGATGACGGAGACGATGCTGGTCCAGGGGCTCAACGACGGCGAAGAGTCGCTGCGCCAGGTCGCCGCATTCCTGGCCCGCCTGAGGCCGGCGCGAGCCTATATCTCAGTCCCCACTCGCCCACCGGCGGAGAAGTGGGTGCATCCCCCGGCCGAGGAGACGGTCCTGCGGGCGCACCAGATCTTCGCCTCGGCCGTGGAAGAGGTAGAACTCCTCATTGGCTATGAAGGAGACGCCTTCTCCGCCACCGGTGACCCCCGGGAGGATCTGCTGCGGATCACCGCTGTCCACCCCATGCGGAGGGAGGCAGTGGAGGCCCTGCTTGTCCGGACCGGGGCGGGCTGGGAGGTGGTCAGCAGGCTGGTCGGCGAAGGGTTGTTGGTGGAGACAGAATACGAAGGACGCACGTTCTACACCCGCAGCATCTGATGGAACACGCAACACGGAACACGGGAGATGACAGATGTGCCAGGCGACAGTGTACCTGGGAGATAGGGAGATCGCGCGAGAGGTGACGTGGCTGGAGCCAGTGGAGAACGGTGTGCGGCTGGCGACCTTCTTCGAGGAGTCGCGCGTCGTTCCCGGCCGGATTCGGCACATTGACTTTCTGAAACACCGGGTCATCTTGGAGCCATCGGAGGGTGAGGATGGATGAGGTCGAGAAACTGCGGGTGCTGATCCCCCATTGGATCGAGCACAATGTCGAACATGCCGATGAGTTCCGTGAGTGGGCGGTGAGGGCCGGTGCAGCCCAGGAAGACCTGGAGGCCGCGGCTGCTGCGCTGAAGGCGGTCAACGAGCACCTGCAGGTGGCGCTCCAGAAGTTGGGAGGGGTCAGGGCATGAAGCGCGCCCGCGTTGTGGCCGTCTGCCGAAGCGACCGCTGTTCCGACCCCAAGGTGGATGTCGGCGAGGGGGAGTTGCGAGCCGGGCACGGACTGGTAGGAGATGCCCACGCTGGATTGAGCGAGCGGGAGGTGAGTCTGTTGGCCCTGGAAAGCATCGAGCAGGCTAACCGGGAACACGGTATCAGTGCCGTCCCTGGCTCCTTCGCCGAGAACCTCACGGTCCAGGGGTTGGATGTGCTTTCACTGCGGGTAGGCGACCGTCTCCGCGTGGGGAAAGCGCTGCTGGAAGTAGTCCAGATCGGCAAGCCGCCCGAGGTCGCCCACACCTACAGTTTCCAGGGTGTCTCTATCCTGCCTCGGGAAGGCGTCTTCTGCCGCGTGGTCGAGGGCGGACGGGTGGCCCGGGGGGACCTCGTCCATAGCGTGTGACCGCTCAGTCGTCCGCCACCCCGCGAGAATGAAGTCGCGGCCATGCATGGCAAGGCCCGCCTGCGCGGGCTATCGGAAGTCGCCGCAGGGCGACGCGGCGCAGTGGTGGCGCGGTTTCGACCGCCAGCCTGGGCCGCTGCCGTAGTGTCAGGTGACGATTCCTTTCCTGGTGGCCTTCATCCGATGGGAAAAACAGAGAAACTGACCTGTCTGGTGGACAATGCGGTCCTGCCGCACTCCCGCTTTCGAGGGGAGCACGGCCTCTCTTTCCTGGTCGAAACGGCCGCGGGGAGGGTCCTCTTCGACACAGGGGCCAGTGGCGAGGTGCTGCTACACAACATGGAGGTGGCGGGCATCTCTCCAGCGGAGATTGATGCGCTGGTGCTCAGCCATGGCCACCGGGACCATACCGGCGGGCTTCCGGCGCTGCTGGCGCAGCGGTCGGGGTTGCCGCTCTACGCCCATCCCGACCTGCCGCGGGAACGCTTCTCCCACCGCGAGGGCGCGATGCGGGAAGTGGGGTTGCCACTATCGCTGGAGGAACTGCGTGGTCAGGCCGACCTGCGGTTGAGCACCGAGCCGCAGGAGGTCCTCCCCGGTGTCTGGACCACCGGGGAGATCGCCGACCGCCCAGAACCGGAGGGGCGCAGCGACCGCCATTTCATCCGCGCGGATGGAGCGAAACTTCCTTCGCCATGGATGGCCGACCCCTACCGAGATGATATGGCACTGGTCCTGGAGGCTCCGCAGGGGCTGGTGCTGGTCTGCGGCTGTTGCCACGCGGGGCTTCTCAACACGCTTCTCCACGTGCGACGTGTCTTCGAGCGGGACCCGGTGGCGGTGGCTGGAGGGACGCACCTCATCGCTGCCGATGAGGCCCACCTGCGCCGCCTCATAGAGGTATTGCGACAGATGGGGCCGCCAACTCTCTACCTCAACCATTGTACCGGCCAGGCGGCCTATGTGACGCTGGCCCTGGCGTTCGGGGAACGAGTCGCTCCCTGCCCGGCTGGGACCATATTAGAGTTGCGATCGGGGGGAGCATGATCATCACCGTGGCAAGCGGCAAGGGTGGCACCGGCAAGACCACCGTCGCCGTCAGTCTCGCGTTGAGTATGACAGCGGATCGGCAGGGTTCTGCAGGCGAGGGACCCGTCAATTCGGCCCGTCCGCTGTTCCTGGACTGCGATGTGGAAGAGCCCAATGCGGCCCTCTTCCTGAAGCCGGTCATCGAGGAACGCAAGGAGGTCGGCCGGCTGACCCCGCAGGTGGATGCGGGCCTGTGCACTTACTGCGGGCGATGCGCCGA
Source organism: Anaerolineae bacterium (assembly GCA_034434635.1). GTDB lineage: Bacteria > Chloroflexota > Anaerolineae > B4-G1 > DUEL01 > DAOTYX01. The sequence goes on from DAOTYX010000085.1 coordinate 6,846, forward strand.
GGTCTGCCAGTACCACGCCGTTGCCGTCGTCGGGCGGAAGGTGCTCGTCTTTCCCGACCTCTGCCATGGCTGTGGTAGTTGTACCCTCAACTGCCCCACTGGCGCCATCCGCGAGGTGTTGGATGTGATGGGGACTGTCGAGCGTGGCTGGGCCGGACCGCTGGAGTTCGCGCAGGGGACAATGGACATAGGGGAGGCGATGGCTGCGCCGGTCATTCGCCAATTGAAGCGATGGGCCATTCCGCCTGCCGCCGATGACCGTCCCATCATTCTGGATGCCTCGCCTGGCACATCCTGTCCCGTGGTGGAGGCGATGCGCGGGGCGGACTTCGTCCTGATGGTCACTGAACCCACCCCCTTCGGCCTGCACGACCTGCGCCTGGCGGTGGAGGTGGCGCGAGGCGAACTGGGATTGCCTGTCGGCGTGGTGATCAATCGCGAGGGGGTGGGGGATCGCGGTGTGGAGGAATACTGCGCCGCAGAGGGCCTTCCTATCCTGCTGCGCATCCCCCTGGACCGTCGCATCGCCGAGGCCTACTCGGATGGTGTGCCGCTGGTGGAAGCGCTACCCGAATACCGTCAGCGCTTCGCTGCCTTATGGGATGAGATCGCCGCACGGGTCAGGACCGCAGGGGAACAGCCTGATGGTTGAGATTGCCATCCCTTCCCGCGGTGTGCTTCTCCTGGAACATCTCGTGTTGGACCTGAACGGCACCATCGCCCTGGATGGCAAGCTATTGCCCGGCGTAAAGGACAGCATTGCCCAGTTGAGCCAGCATCTGGCTGTGCACCTGGTCAGCGCTGATACTCGGGGGACGCTGGCGGCCATCGCGGCAGACCTGGCGGCTTTGGCGCACCCTGTGGAGCCGGGGGACGAGGCCAGGCAGAAGGCGGCGCTGGTGGAGAGACTGGGCGCCGAGCGAGTGGTCGCGGTCGGCAACGGGGCTAACGATGCCCTCATGCTGGCCCGCGCGGTGCTGGGCATCGCCGTCCTGGGCGCTGAGGGACTGGCTCTCTCCTGCATGCAGGCTGCCGACGTCATCGCGCCGGACATCGGGGCGGCGCTGGCAATGCTGCTCTCGCCCCAACGGCTGGTCGCGACGCTGCGCGTCTGAAAAGGAGGGCCTGTTGAAACAACTGGTGGTCCTCAGCGGCAAAGGAGGCACAGGCAAGACCACGCTGACGGCGGCGTTGGCCCACCTGGCCTCTCGGGCGCTGTCCGTCGTTCTGGCCGACGCCGACGTGGACGCGGCAAACCTGGAATTGGTGCTCGACCCGGTGAAGCGGGAAGAGCACGACTTCACGGGTGGTCAGGTGGCCGTGATTGACCCCGCATTGTGCACAGGATGCGGTATCTGTGTCCAGGTCTGTCGGTTTGAGGCGATTTCTGAGACGGGGAGATACGGAGACGCGGCGACAGAGAGAAACTCCCCGCGTCCCCGCGTCTCCCCTTCCCCCAGCCTCAATGTAGACTCGCTGGCCTGTGAGGGATGCGCCACCTGCTATTACCAATGCCCGGAAAAGGCCATTCGGATGGAGGAGCAGAAAGCCGGGCTCTGGTTCCGTTCCGATACCCGCTTCGGCCCTCTCTTTCACGCTCATCTCTTCGCTGGACAAGAGAA
>DAOTYX010000086.1:0-5691 GCA_034434635.1 Anaerolineae bacterium
GCCATACTGAACTGCGCCTCCTCGGTGGACGTGGGCAGGGCTGTTCCCAGGCGCACCGCCTCGTGGAAGCACTCGAGACGGATGTGGGCGATCTCCTCAACGTGGATGGCATGCTCGCGCACCAGCATCTCCGCCCCGTTCAGCGCGGCGTGGGCCCAGGCGCAACAGGCGTACGGCTTCCAGGCGACCCCGCCGACCACAAGGTACTCCTGTCCGATGTCAGCGACCCAGTCGCGGAACCTCTCCTCTCCCAGGATTGTGGGGGTGCCGGTGTAGCCGTGCGCGGCCAGCGTGGCGGCGGTGATGCCGGTTGCTGCCCCCCAGCCGATGCCGTGCTTGACCATTGCCGGATGGTCAACGTCGCGCATCATGGGCAGGTTGGGGGCGTGATACTCGGCGATGCCCAGGGCGTGAAGGGTCTGCGCTGGCGTGAGGCTCATCAGGTTGGCGGCGACGGCGGCGCAGGCGACGGAGCCCCACGAGCCACACGCCTGGTAGACGGATTGGCGGGTATGCCAGCAGCGCGCGGTGCGGAAGGCCACTTCGTAGCCGATGACCATCGCCGTCAGCACCCGCCCGCCGTCCAGGCCCCACTGCTCGGCCACGGCCAGGGCAGCGGGGAAGATCTGCGCGCCGGGATGCCCCTTGGTGTACAGCCCACAGTCATCAATGTCGAGGCCGTTGGCCGCGCAGCCGTTGGCGAAGGCAGCCCCTACCACGCCGGCCCGCCGGCCGCGCAGCAGGATGGTGGCGCCCTCTCCCGGCCACAACTCGACGGCGCAGTCGGCGGCGATGCGGCTGACGGGGGCCAGCGTACCGGCCAGCGTCGCCCCCAGGCTGTCCAGCAGACACATCCGCGCCTGGCGCTGCACCGGCTCCGGCAGGTCCTCCCAGCGCGTGCGGGTGATGAAACCGGCTATCTGATCTTCAATGTTGTTCATCGTGCTCCCAACAGCGCCAGTGTGCGCGCCATCTCGTTCTGCACCAGCATCACCCCTTCGTCCACGCCCATCCCCGGGCGGGCCAGGATCATCTCCGGCCGCGTGGCCAGGGCGACGTGCACCGCCATGCGAGCCGACAGGTCGGTCTCGGCGCAACTGCCGCCCAGGAAAGCCCCGATCCCGCCCGCGTGACAGGTCAGCACCGCCTCCACCGCGTTGTGGAGGCTGCCCAGGTCGGGCATCTTCACCTGCACCATGTCGGCGGCCTGGGCCTCGACAAAGGCGCGGATGTCCTCCAGCGTGTTGGCCCATTCGTCGGCGACGATTTGCACCGCCATCTTGCGGGTGCGGATGTAGCCAAGCAGGGTCTTGAAGGCGGCGATCTGCTCCTCACGGCTGTCCAGGATGAGCGGGCTTTCCACGCGCAGCGGGTAGGGGCGGACTGCCTGCTCCAGCGCGACCAGCCGGCCCAACACCCGGCCCAGGTCGTTCTGGCAAATCTGCCCCAGCGCGCCGTGTACGTCCAGGTGGATGGTGGGGTGATAGTCGGGGCCGCCCAACCGGGCGATGCGCTCCCGCAGCCAGCGGGCGTACTGCACCAGAAGTCCGCCGTCGCTGCCCATTTGCGCCGGGATATCGTCCACCAGCGCGTGGGGCAACGAGGCCAGGCGGCGGACGATCATCTTGTCGGCATTGGCGTGCCGCTCGCCGCCAGACTGGGCGTGGATGGGCACGGGCGCGTCGGGGCGGGGCAGGCCCCACTCGTCGGCGATCACCTCGGCCATGGTCACGCCGCGCGCCAGGGCCACTGCGGCCAGCAGCGCCTGGCTCACCCCGTAGCGCACGGCGGGGTGGAGGGGGCGCTCCTCCATCACGCGCTCCGGCTCGCGGCCGGTCTCCTCGTCACCCACCGCGCGCAGCCAGCGGGCCGGGCCGGCCAGCAGGTCGCGCCGTGACAGGCGCGCCTGAGGTGCCTCCTCCAACAGCCCGGCGAGCGGCGGCGCGGCGGGTCGCGGCCGTTCGACCTCCACCTGCTCCGTCAACCCGTCCACCTCGGCGGCCAGGGGGCGGAAGGCGGTCAGGTCGCGCCCCTCCAGCAGCGGGGCCACCACCCGGCGCACCGTCTCCAGCCCCGCAGCGGAGCGGAAAGGCGGGAACCGTCCGGCCTTGCCGCTGTAGGCCACGGCCACACAGTCGCCCCAGGCCACCTGCCCGTTGTCGAGCACCAGGCCCACCGAGAGCGCCTCGGCCACCTCGCGCACGGCGCGAAATCCGGGGGTGACCGGTGGGGCGGTGTACCGTTCCGCCAGGGGAATGGGACGTGCCTGTAGCGCGGCCAGGTCTTCGTAGTAGTAGCCGCCCACGGCCGGCACGGCCAGGACGCGGAGGATGCGCGTCATCGCTTTCATCCCCTCTCAAGCGCCGCTGCCAACCGGCTGCATCACGATCGCCTGTTCCGGGCAGGAATTGGCGCACAGGCCGCAGCCCCAGCAGAGTTCGGCGTCGAAGCGAATGACTGGCCGGTCCTCATCGGGCAGCAGCGTGGCGGAGAAGGCACCGAAGTGGCAGCGCTGGGCGCACAGGCCGCAGCGGGAGCAGCGGGCGGGGTCGTGCGTGGCGACGGCGCGGCTCTTCGGCCAGACCCCCTTGCTGCCCAGTTCGCGCGCGGCGCGGAAGGGGTAGCAGTCGCAGGCGCAGCAATTGCAGATGGCGTGCAGGCCGCGAGACGGCCACTCGCTGTCGCCGGTGTGCATCAGCCCCTGCCGGTCGAGGCGGCGCACCAATGCTTTGGCCTCCTCGCGGGTCAGGCGGCGGCCGTATCCGCGGTCGAGCGCCTCCCGCGCCCCCGCGTCCAGCCAGATGCATGTCTCGACGGGCCGGTCGCAGTTTCCCCCCAGGCGGCGGCAGTCGCACGGCTGGACGATGATGTCGCTGGCGGCGTCGAGCATCGCCTCGACCTCGTGCAGCAGGAGGACGGTGTCGTTGGGCAGCGCGTTCTCGGCGGCCAGCCCCTGCGTTTTCCGCTCGACGTTGGGCCGGTGGCGGGCGATGAACTCGTCCAGGAAGCGCCGGTCGAGCGCGCGGCGGCCGGCCTCGGGGATGTCGTCCCAGTTCTCGAACTTGGCGAAATGATCGAGCCGGGTGGGGAAGTCGGCGGGCGTGAAGCGCGTGGTTCCGTCTTCCACCTTCTTGTTGAGGATGTGGCGGGCATAAGCGCGCTGGAGGAGCGTCTCGGTTGCTGCAGGCGGAAGACCGAGCAGGTCGGCGGCCTCCTCCACCGTCACGGCGCGACCGGCCATGCGCACCACCAGCGTCATCTCCGCCTCATCCACCATCAGGTGGAGGTAAGGCCGGGCGATGTCCCATACACCGAAGGCAGCAGCGAACTCGTCAACCAGGCCCATTGGGTCGAGACTATACCTCTCGCACGTCTATGATCTGCTGTCCCTCGACCCGCGACAGGGCCGCCACGACCTCCTCCCGCGTCGCGTCGTGGATCTTGACCACCGCATCCCACTGCTGGGGGTTCCTGGGGTTGACCAGGCCGCCGCAGGCCGGGATGCCCCAACCCTGTGCGGCGATGGCGGAGACCAGCCTGGCCAGTTCGCCGCGCACGTTGGGCATGCGGATGGTCACGCGCACACCGTGCTCGCGGGTGGCCATCATCTCCATCAGCAGGCGCAGGAGGTCCATCTCGGTGATGATGCCTACCACTGCTCCGTCGTCCAGCACCGGCAGGCAACCGACCTTGTGCTCGACCATGATGCGGGCAGCCTCCTCCACGGTGGTATCGGGGGTGATGGAGACGACGTGCTCCGCTTTGACCATCACGTCGGTCACACGCAGGCCGGAGAGGTAGCGGGTGATATCCCAGATGTCCAGGCTGCCCAGCCGAGCAGGGTCCACCAACAGCGTCTGTCGGGTCACCAACCCCAGCAATCGCTTGCCGTCGCCGACGACCGGCAGATGGCGAATGTGGTTTTCTCCCATATAGCGCTGTGCTTCCACGATGGACATGGTCGGTTCCGCCATCAGCGGATGCCGCGTCATGTAATCCTTGACCAACATTTCCACCTCCCTCTCCGCGTCACCGCGTCTCCGCGTCCTTATGCCCCCACGTCACCACCATCTCCACCTTCCGCAGTTCCTCCAGCGGAATATGGCAGTAGATGTAGTGCCCGTTGCCGTCATCCTGCCGGGGTGGGGCCTGTGTCTGGCAGATGGGGCCGAGCATGCGTGGGCAGCGGGTGTGGAAGCGGCAGCCGCTGGGCGGGTCCAGCGCGCTGGGTACCGTGCCGCTCAGGCGGACGTGCTTCTGTTCGACCCGTGGGTCTGGGATGGGAACCGCCGAGAGGAGCGCTTCGGTGTAGGGGTGGTAGGGGGGGGCGTAGATGGCTTCAGCGGAGCCGATCTCGGCGATCTGACCCAGGTACATCACGGCGATGCGGTCGCACAGGAAGCGCACCACGCTCAGGTCGTGGGCGATGAAAACGAGCGTGGTGCCCAGTTGTTTCTGGATGTCCATCAGCAGGTTGAGCACTGCTGCCTGCACTGAGACGTCGAGCGCGGAGACCGGCTCGTCGCACAGCACCAGTTCTGGTCGTCCGGCGATGGCGCGGGCGATGCCGACGCGTTGCTTCTCACCGCCGCTGAGTTGCTGTGGCAGGCGGTCGTAGTAGGCCTCGCCCAGTTTCATCAGGTTCAGCAGGCGGATGACCTCCTGGCGCACTTCGCTCTTGGGCACGACCTTGAAGCGGCGCAACGGTCGGGCGATCTGCGCGCCGACGCTGAAGGACGGGTTGAGGGTCGAATCGGGGTTCTGGAAGACCATCTGCAGGTTGCGGATCAGCGCCAGGTCGCGCTTCGCCAGGGGGGTACGGATGTCGAAGCCCATGAACTCGAAAGCGCCGTCGGTGGGCCTCTCCAGGCCGATGATCGTGCGCACCAGCGTCGTCTTGCCGCAACCCGACTCGCCGACGATGCCGAAGGTCTCGCCGGGAAACACCTCCAGGCTGACGTCGTCCACCGCTTTAACCTGCTGCTTCCCGCCGCCGATGAGCCGCTTCGAGGGCACTTCGTAATAGGTCCTGGCCCCTTCCACCCGCAGGATGGGACGGTCGGCAGGGGTAGCGCGGGCGGCGGCCAGGGCCTCGACCAGCGCGTCCTGGGGCAGGCGGGCTTGCTGGGCTACCTCTTCGGCGAAGAAGCAGCGCACCCAGTGGCCGGGGGAGACCTCGCGCATGGGCGGGCGACGGCTGCAACACTCCGGGCGGGCATAGTCGCAGCGCGGCTCGAAGACACAGCCGGGGGGCAGGTTCGCTGGCGAGGGCACCCGTCCGCGGATGGGGTAGAGGTAACTGCTGGACTTGTCTGCTCCCAGCCGGGGCACGCAGCGCATCAGCCCCTGGGTGTAGGGATGGTGCGGGTGGAGGTAGACCTCCTCGACGGTGGAGCGCTCCACCAGTTCGCCGGCGTACATCACCCCCACCCGCTGAGAGACGCGGGCCACCACGCCCAGGTTGTGGCTGATGTACATGATCGCCGTGGCGAATTCCTGCTGTAGTTCGGCGATCAGGTCAAGCACCGCCGCCTCGACCGTCACGTCCAGCGCGGTGGTTGGCTCGTCCATAATCAGCAGTGCCGGGTCGTTGAGCAGCGCCATGGCGATGACCACCCGCTGCTGCTGGCCGCCGGAGATCTGGTGGGGGTAGCGACGCATCACGCTGGCCGGGTCGGCCATGTACACCCG
>DAOTYX010000087.1:0-1913 GCA_034434635.1 Anaerolineae bacterium
GCCTGGCGGCGCAGAGGGCGGCAGCGGTGTTCTCCTGGCAGGAGGCGGAGGAGCATCAGGGTCGGATGCTGCAACTGCTGGAACAACTGGATCCCGACTGCGCGCGGACGGATTGCGTCCGTCGCCGCGCCCAGGTCCTGGCCGACCGTGCCGAATCGCGCCATCTCCAGGCCCGCCTGCACGATCGCGACGCCGATGTGGCGGCGCTGGACGCCCTGGCCGAGGTCGGCGACGACGACCGTCTGCGCTTGCAAACCCGCATCCTCCAGGCCCGCTATCTGAACCTGGACGCGCAGTATGAGCAGGCCATTGTGGCCGCGGAAGCGGGCCTGGCTCTGGCCGACCACCTGCAGGATGGGGCGGCTCGCGGCTACCTGCTGAGCCAGATCGGCTTCGCTCACTACTTTTTGGGACAACCCCGGCTGGCGCTGACGGCCCTCGAATCGGCTCTGACGATGAACCCAGAGGGAGACCGCGCGACACGCCGGCACATCACCCACGTTCTGGGCTACGTACACTTTCACCTGGGGGAGTATGCCCGCTCCCTTGCTTATCTACAAGAGTCGTATGCCGACCATCAGAGATCTGGCGACTATAACGGCGTGGCCTGGGCCGGCCTGGACATTGGGGCCACTTTGGGGGAGATGGGACGCACGGCTGAGGCGGAGCAATATCTGACCGACCATCTGAGCCTGGCCCGGCGCATCGGGGCGCGGTCCGCCGAGGCCTATGGCCTGATCCAGTGCGGTTCCTGGGCACTGGGCCGGGGTCACTATGCGGTCGCCGCAGATTTCTTTCAGCAGGCGCTCCCTGCGCAGCAGGGGTTGCGCACCGAACACGGGCGTGTGGCAGCCTGGTTGGGGATCGGCCTGGCCCTGTACCATCTGGGCGAACTGGCAGAAGCGCGCCGTTGGCTGAGGCAGGCGGTGGAACAGGCGCGCCGGATCGGGCACCGCAGACGCCTGACGGAAGCGCTCATCGGGCTGGGCCTGGCAGAGATCGCGGCGGGTCAGCCCCTGGTCGCGCGCGACTGCCTGACCGAAGCCGTGGCCCTGGCGCGCGACAGCGAGTCTCCAGGCAACCTGGCTGCCGGGCTGGCGGCGCTGGCCCGCGCCGACCGGCACGTGGGTGATCTTGGGTCTGCTCTCACCCACGCGGCAGAGGCGGTGCAGGTCGCCCGCGAGATCGCCGTGCCAGCCGGCGAGATGTGGGGCGCGCTGGAGATGGGGCTGACCCTGCTGGCGCAGGGTGCTCCCGAAGCCGCCCTGGAGCACACCGGGCGCGCCGTTGAGCTGGTGCCGCAGAGCGACGAGAGCTGGGTCGGCACCGGGCAGGCCCATCAAGCCCACGCCCGGGTGCTGCAGGCTCTGGGCCGCACACAGGAGATGGAGGAGCAGGTTCGGCTGGCCGACGCCATCATCGCGGCCAAAGCCAGCCGCATCCCTGACCCGCAGCAGCGACAGCGTTACAGAGAAGCAGTACTCCGTACCCTCCCGCAGGTTAGAAGGTAGATGACAACAGAGCAAGCAGCTTGTTGCGGCATGCTCTGATGCAGAGATCACGTTCAAACCTGCGGGAGGGTTGAAGGCCTTCCGCCTTGTGATAGTTTTTTGATACCTGTGTGATAGACTGTTCTTCGAAAGAACAGTCTTTTTCATTTTTAGAGGGCGAATGCCTGACCACGCAGAACCGCCGCAGAACACCTTTGTCGTCCGCTTCTGGTGGGAATGGCAGGGAGAAGGATCAGAGCCAGGGAGGGCCTGGCGCGGGCGCGTCGAGCATGTGCAGAGCGGGGAGGGGAGGGCGTTTTGCGATGTGGACGAAATGATCGCCTTCATCGCCCGGTTCATTCCGTTGAGAGTTGTAAGCCCATCGCTCCCTGATGGAAGCCAAACAGAAAGGAGGTGAGAAAA
>DAOTYX010000088.1:0-15893 GCA_034434635.1 Anaerolineae bacterium
ATGGTCTTCCCTTACCGTGTTGATCGAAGACTGCGCCCAAAACGGCCGAAGAGAGTCAGCGGATTGAGCAGATGAAGCGGATTTGTCTACAGAAATCCGCTGAATCTGCTCAATCTGCTGACCGATTCCTCGCTGTTGGCACTCTGAACCAGGAACAACACTCAAGAGGGAGACTACCGATTTTTCGGACAGGCCCTAACCGCCGGGCCTCCGCGGTTGAAACGCCGGGTAACAGCAGCGAAGACCACCTGCGTGGCCTGGCTGGCGCCCTGTAGTTGATTTTCCCCCTGTTTGTGGTAGGATGGAACCCACGATGGAGGGGGGCTTCACGGAGATCGACCATACCGCCGATGCGGCTCTGCTGGTCTGGGGGCAGGACCTGGCTGCGCTGTTCGTCAACGCCGCGCGCGGCCTGGCCTGGCTGCAGGCCGACCCGGCGAGCGTCACGCCAACGGTGGCCATCCCGGTAGACCTGACCGCCGACGACGTGGAGATGCTGCTGGTCACCTGGCTGGGCGAACTCCTCTACCTGGGCGAGCGTGAGGGCGTGGTCTTCACCACCTTCGATCTGGAGGAAGTAACCCCCACCCGCCTGCGCGGAACGGCCTACGGCGGGCCGCCCGGAGAGCGCCGCTGGCCGGTCAAGGCGGTCACCTTCAACCGCCTGGCGGTGCGTCCCGGCCCGCGCGGCCTGGAAACCCCCATCGTCTTCGACGTGTGAGAAATGGACGTCGAACCACAGTGGTCTGTGGTCGCTGCTGAGAGGAGAGAGATGGTCGAGAAGAAGGACTTCCGCAAGGTGGAGCGCTTTGTCTGGGAGTTGCCCAAGACAACGCGGACGGATATGCGCGTGCCGGCGCGCCTGTTTGCCGACGCCGAGATGCTGGACGCCGCCTTCCGCGACCGCACAGTCGAGCAACTGGTCAACACCGCCACCCTGCCCGGGATCGTGAAATACGCTATGGCCATGCCCGACTTCCACGAGGGGTACGGTTTTCCCATCGGCGGCGTGGCGGCGATGGACGTGAAGACGGGCGTCATCTCTCCCGGCGGGGTCGGGTACGACATCAACTGCGGCGTCCGACTGCTGGCCTCCCATCTGGAGCAGGAGGAAGTCGCGCCGTACCTGCGGGAACTTACCGCCGCCCTCTATAACTCCTGTCCCAGCGGCGTGGGCGAGAAGGGTCGCGTCCGTCTCTCCGACCGCGAACTGGACGAGATGGTCACCCAGGGGGCAAAATGGGCGCTGAAGCGTGGCCTGGCCCGCGCCGAGGACCTGGCCCACACTGAGGAGGAAGGTTGCCTGCCCGGCGCGGACCCTGGCGCGGTGAGCGCGCGGGCGAAGGAGCGCGGCCGCCCGCAGGCCGGCTCGCTGGGCGCGGGCAACCACTTCCTGGAGATTGACGTGGTGGAGGAGGTCTACGCTCCTGAAGTGGCAAAGGCCTTCGGCCTGCGAGAGAACCAGGTGGTCGTCCAGATTCACTGCGGCTCGCGTGGTTATGGCCACCAAATCTGCGACGATTACGTCAAGAGCCTGCAGGCAGCGGTGCGCAAGTACGACATCCCCCTGCCTGACCGGGAACTGGTCTGTGCGCCGGTGGACTCGCCGGAGGGACGCGCCTACTACGGGGCGATGGCCTGCGCGGTCAACTACGCCTTCGTCAACCGACAGGTGCTGGCGATGGGCGTGCGCGAAGCCTTCGAGCAGGTGCTCGCCGGCAAGGTGCGCCATGTGGACCTGTTTCAGGTCTACGACGTGACCCACAACATCGCCAAGTTCGAGGAGCACGAGGTGGACGGCAAGCGGCTGCGCCTGTGCGTGCACCGCAAGGGGGCCACACGCGCCTTTGGGCCGGGCCGACAGGAGGTGCCGGCAGATTACCGTGACGCGGGTCAGCCAGTGCTGGTGCCTGGCTCGATGGGCACCGCTTCCTACGTGCTGGTGGGCACGCCGCAGGCGATGACGCTCACTTTCGGCTCCACCTGTCACGGAGCGGGCCGGGTGATGAGCCGCACCCAGGCGCTGAAGAAGATCTTCGGCGCGGACCTGAAGCGGGAACTGGAGGAGCAGGGATTGGTGATCATGGCCGGCAGCACCAAAGGGCTCGCCGAGGAGGCCCCGGCCGCCTACAAGGATGTCAGCCAGGTGGTCGAAGTGGTCCACGGCGCGGGGCTGGCCCGCAAGGTCGCCCGCCTCCGCCCGCTGGCGGTCATCAAGGGGTGACACGGGGACGCGGGGATGCCTCACCCCGTCGTAGGATCGCCCTGTCACAAAACCGCCCCTCAACGGAAACGTTTCGGGAAGCAAGAAGGACTTGCATTTCACAGCGGATCTCTGTATCATGATTTGCGTCGCGCATCCACCCTGGCTGAGTGTGGTTCTTTCCGAATAAGGAGGTGGTCAAATGAAGCAAGCGGTCACGCTCCTGTCAGCGGCGTTGCTGATCCTGCTGACGGCCGCGCCTGTGGCCGCCGCTCCGTCAGCCTGGGCTATCCTGGGCTACCACATCGTCCAACCGGGGGAGACCCTCTTCTGTATCGGTCGGGCATACGGTGTGGACCCATGGGCCATCGCGGCGGCAAACGGGGTGGGCAGCCCTTATCATCTGTACGCCGGCACCGCGCTGGCCATCCCCGACGCCTACGCCTACATTCCCCCTGGCCCGGTGTGCCGGCCGCAGTGGTCAAGCCCTGTCTATCCCTCTTGCATCGCCTATCATACAGTCGTGCGGGGTGACACCCTCAGCCGCATCGCTCGCTGGTACGGGGTGAGCATGTGGCGCATCGCTGAGGTCAACGGCATCTACAACCTCAACTACATCCGCGCCGGCAGCGTGCTGTGCATCCCTGACCCGTAGACTGTCCTGGCAGACCAGACGCACCCGGCTGCGTTGGGGGGCGCAGCCGGGTGCTTCTTTATTCTGGTACTATTGTCTCATTGAAGCCCCCACACTCACCCTGTTATAATACAACCTGGGACGGGGAAAGATGAGAAGATGGTGGCGGGTGGTTATGCTCCAAATCCTGTTGGGAACGGTGATCCTGGCCGGGGCGAATCCGGCGCAGGCAGATGACCCCAACCCGCCGGAAGCACTCATCGGCCACGTCTCCACCATCGGCCCCGCAGCGATCTCTTCCTTGCCGGCGTCTCCCTCTGCCCGCGCTTCGGCCGCCTCTGCGGATGAGATAGCCCAACAGGTGGTCGAGGCGATCAACGCCGCTCGCTGGGAGAACGGTCACCTTCCCCCCCTCAAGCGGCAGAGCGGACTGGACGCTGCCGCCGCTTACCACAGCCAGGATATGGCCGTGGACAACTACTTCGCACACGACAGCTACAACCGCGTGGCTGGGTCATTGGTCTTCGAGCGTTACTGGTGGGAGCGGGTGCAGAGTTACTACCCTGGCTGGAACGGCCTGGGCGAGTGCATCGCCGCTGGCTTCGCCGATGCCGCGTCGGTGGTGAACGGCTGGCTGGGTAGCACCGGCCATCGCGCCATCATGCTCAGCACAGGCTACACCGAGATCGGCTCCGGCTTCTATCAGGGAGGCACCTGGGGCACCTACTGGACCACCGACTACGGCAGCCGCTGCGACACCTACCCCGTCGTCATCAACCGCGAGGCGGCGAGCACCTCTTCGCGCGCCGTGTCCCTCTACGTCTACGGGGCAGGCTGGGCGCAGCAGATGCGCTTCCGTAACGAGAACGGCGCGTGGTCGAACTGGGAGGCCTATAACCCCGATCGCGCCTGGACGCTCTCCTGTGGCACCGGCACCAAGACCGTCAGCGTCGAGATCGCCCAGGGCAGCCAGGTGCGCTCCTACTCGGACACCATCCTGCTGAGCGGAGAGGATTACCATCTGGAAGCCACCGATCAGGTCGTCTTCTTCTACGAGCGGGGGAGCGGGCAACTGTTCCCTGCCACTGCGCTGCCGATACAGGTCGAGAACACCGGCCTGGGCTGTTCCAGCCTGCAGTGGAGCGCGACCCGGTCGGGGACGTGGTTCACCGTTTCTCCCGCCAGCGGCTCTACGCCGGCAACCCTGACCGTGACCCCGGAGGGCTTCCCAACCGCGGTTGGCGTCTACACCGGGAGCGTGACCGTCACTGCGACACAGCCGCCAGGCGTGACCGGCTCCCCGCAGTCGGTGGAGGTCACCCTCATCGTCGCGGACCACGTCTACCGCCTGGCCCTGCCCTACGTGGCGCGAGGGAGGTCGTGACATGCGCCGCCTGATCCTCCCGCTCATCCTGGCGCTGCTGCTGATGGCGTTCCTCTCCGCCTGGCTTCCCGGCGGCAACCGGGCGGCGCTGGCTGCCTCCCCCGCGGCCGGCCTGCAGGCGACGGTCACCACCTATACCACCTACTTGCCATTGCTGCTGCGCGAGATCCTCCCCTCGCTTTACCCCAACGACCCGCTCCTCAACCTGGAATGGGGGTTGGAAGCCGTCGCCGCGCCACAGGCCTGGGGAGTGACCTGTGGCTGCCCATCGGCCCTCGTCGCTGTCGTGGACTCCGGCGTGGACCTGAGCCATCCTGACCTGGCCGGGAAGGTGCGCACGGACATAGATTGGGACTTCGTCAGCGACGACGACTCGGCGGATGACGGCTTCGGGCACGGCACACACGTCGCTGGCATCGCCGCAGCGGCCACCAACAACGGGACCGGAGTGGCCGGCCTGGGCTGGGAGGCGACCGTGCTCCCGCTGCGGGTGCTGAACGACAGCGGCCTGGGCTACGCCGACGACGTGGCCGAGGCCATCCGCTACGCCACCGATCACGGCGCACAGGTGATCAACCTCAGCCTGGGCGGACTCGGTGCCTGCCCCTCCTACCTGCAGGACGCAGTGAACTACGCCTACGCGCGCGGCGTGGTCGTCGTCGCCGCAGCGGGCAATCACGGCGGGAGCGTGCCGGACGGCTCCTTCTTCCCCGCCAACTGCACGCACGTGCTGGGCGTGGCGGCAACGGAGCCGGGGAACACGATCGCTGCCTACTCCAACACTGGCGACCACGTCAGCGTGGCCGCGCCGGGGACGGGCATCTATAGCACGCTGATCGGTGGGTACGGCGAGAAGAGCGGCACCTCGATGGCCGCGCCGCACGTCGCCGGGCTGGCCGCGCTGGTCCGCGCCGTCTACCCTGCCTACACCCCCGACCAGGTGGCCTCGGCGATCCTGGACAACGCCAGCGATCTGGGCGCGCCGGGTTGGGACCCCCTCTCTGGCTGTGGGCAGATCAACGCCTACGCCGCCCTCACCCGTGGAGCGCCATCCTCCGCGCCGCTCTGCCGGAGCAGAACCTATACAGGGACGGCGCGCACGCTTCCAGCCACCCGCTTTGCTGCCGGCGAGGTCATCTTCACCCTCCGCCCGGGAGCCTCGGCGATGGGGCTGGCCCAGCGGTACGGGGCCCGCGCCGAGTTCATGCCCGACCTGGGGGCCTGGCGCCTGCGCGTGCCAGCGGGCGCAGAGCAACGCACCCTCAGTCTCCTGCGCGCCGATCCGGCAGTTCTTCAGGCCGACCTCAACGTCCAGGTCGCGGCTCAGTGACCCTGGATCCCCCTGATTCGTGAGGTTTGGACACAAGTCTGGCTACCTGCCACTTTTGTCAATGCAGCCCCTCGCAGTTCCTCTCAGGTCGTCATTGCTCGGCTCGACCCTGCGGCGTCAGCATGTCCCTATGCGTCGGCGGGCGGCATGGGGATGCCGCCCTACGGTGTACCCCCATTTAGGGGCGCAGCAGCGCTGCGCCTCTACTGCAATCCATCGGCGCCCGCAGCGGTAAAGCCACTGCGTTCAATATCCCAACTCGTATCCGAACCTCAGCGATTTCACTTGACGATCCCCATCTTTCCCGATATGATACCTCTGCGACACCTCATCGCCCTGCCTGTTTTCTGCCACGAACTGGGGGCGAAGCCATCTCCACTGGAGGCGAAGGATGCCAGCGATCATCATTGTGGGAGCCCAATGGGGGGATGAAGGGAAAGGCCGGGTGGTGGACAACCTGGCCGGGGAGGTGCACCTGGCGGCCCGCTACAACGGCGGGGACAACGCCGGCCACACCGTCGTGGCCGAAGGGCACACGCTACGCCTGCATCTGCTCCCCTCGGCAGTGCTCCACCCGTATGTGACCTGTCTGGTGGGCGCGGGAGTGGTGGTCAACCCGGTGCGGCTGGTGGCGGAACTGGATGAACTGGCCGGCCTGGGGGTTGACGTGGGGCCAGAGCGAGTGAAACTGGCGGCTGCGGCCCACATCATCCTGCCCACCCATCAGGCGCTGGACGGAGCGGGGGAGACAGCACGGGGCGCAGCGGCGATCGGCACCACCCGCCGCGGCATCGGCCCAGCCTACGCCGACAAGGCCGCGCGCACGGGCCTGCGCGCCGGGTTGATGGCCGACCCCGAGGACTTCGGCGAGCGCGTGGCCGAGGTGGTGCGGGCCCACAACCGACTGCTGGAATCGGCGGGAGTAGCCCCTCTGTCCCCGGCCGATGTCGCCGCTCAATACTGCGCCTGCGCCCAGCGCCTGCGCCCCCACCTGGTTGACGGCACAGCACTGGTGGGAGAGACGCTGGAAGCCGGCCGCGTCCTGCTCTGCGAGGGGGCCCAGGGGACGCTGCTGGACCTGGACCACGGCACCTATCCCTATGTGACCAGTTCCTCGGCGGTCGCTGGCGGCGCGCTGACGGGGTTGGGCTTCGGGCCGCGTCACGTCAGCCGGGTGATCGGCGTCGCCAAGGCCTACACCACCCGCGTCGGCGGAGGGCCCTTCCCCAGCGAACTCCTGGACGAGCACGGCGAACGCATCCGTCAGGCAGGCAGGGAATACGGCACCACCACCGGCCGGCCGCGCCGCTGCGGCTGGCTCGACCTGCCCATCCTGCGCTACGCCGTGCGCGTCAACGGCCTGAGCGAACTGGCCCTGACGAAACTGGACGTCCTCACCGGCATCCATCCGCTGCAGGTGGTGGTGGCCTACCGCCGGGGACGGGAGGAGACCCGCCACCTCCCGCTGGGGTTTGGCGCGGCAGGCCTGGAGGAGTGGCGCCCGGTCTATGAGGAGATGGCCGGGTGGGACGAAAGTCTGGGAGAGGCGCGCAGGTTTACCGACCTGCCCGCTGCGGCGCGAGAGTATGTCGCCCGCATCGAGAAAGCCATCGGTATCCCCATCACCCTCATCGGTGTGGGGCCCGAGCGGAAACAGACGATTGTCCCGTAGGGCGCCCGGTGGGTCGCCCTGTCTGGCGGAAGATCGTCAGGCGGGTGGGAGCATCTGTTGCTGCCCCGCGCTGGCCCCCCATGTGCGCATCCACAGCGTCGTCTCGCGGGTGTTCTCCTCGATGGCCAGCAGCAGGAAGATCAGTTCGCCCACGGCGTACAGCACGACAAAGTAGATGAGCGTCAGGATCAGCCCGAAGATGAAACCAACGACGCCGGAGACGACGCTCAGTGCCACCGGCATGCCGCCGCTCCATCCATAATCCTGACCGAACTGGCTCATCATGCTGCCCATGAGGCCGCCGCCCAAGATGTTGACCAGCAGGGCGCCGATAGAGGCCAGGATGCCGACGACAAGGACGATCCAGGCGATCACCTTACACATCGTGCCGATGAAGCGCAGGAAACCAAACTTCTTCTCCATAGGACACCTCCTCAGGTTTGAGACACTATCTTCTTCACCCGCTTCTCGAATTCCGCACGGGTAAGCATCACCCGCCGACCACAGGTCAAACAGCGCAGGCCGATGTCCGCCCCCACCCGCGTCACCACCCACTCCAGGCCGCCGCAGGGATGAGGCTTGCGCAGTTGGACGACATCGCCGACCCCCACGCCAGTCATGTCTCTCCGGTCCTCTGTCCTTCCGCCTCCCCGCCGCCCTGTCCCCCCATTTCCCCAAGATCACCGAGGCGACTCACCCGCACACGGGCCACGCGCAGGCCGTCCATCTCCTCCACGCGCAGCCGCAACCGGTCCCGTCTGCACACCACCTCGTCCCCGACCGCCGGAACGCGGTCCAGCCGCCCCATCACCAGTCCACCGATAGTGGTGTAGTGCGGGTCCTCCAGCGCCGTCTGGAAGGTTTCGTTCACCTCCTCGATCGGGACCAGTCCATCCACCAATGCGCTGCCGTCGGGAAGCCACTGGATGTCCGGCACGGTGACGTCGAAGGCGTCGTCCACATCCCCCACGATCTCCTCCAGCAGGTCCTCCAGGGTGACCAACCCGGCGGTGCCGCCGTACTCGTCCACCAGGATGGCGATGTGCTGGCGGGCGCGGCGGAAGGCGGTGAGGACGTCGGCCACGGAGACGGTCTCCGGCAGGAAAAGCACTTCGCGCATCAGGGCAGAGGCCGGCGTCTCGATTCGCCGCTCGCGGATGTGGCGCACCATGTCTTTGACGTGGACCACGCCGAGGATGTGGTCCAGGTCGCCGTCGAAGACCGGGAACTTGGTCAATGAGGTCTGGGCGGCGAGTTCGGCCATTTCCTCCACGGTCGCATCCGCAGGAACGCAGACCATCTCCGTGCGTGGCACCATCACCTGCGTGGCGCGACTGCCGCGCAGGTCGAAGACGGCCTGGAGCATCTCTTCCTCCTGCTCTTCCAGAACCCCCTCCTCCTGACTCTCCTGGATCAGCATCTTCAGTTCCTGCACCGAGTGCACCTGTTCGCGGCCGCTGGCGGGGTGGACGCCGATGGCGCGCAAGAGGAGATTACCCGCGCCGTTGAGCAACCAGATTGCCGGGCGGAAGAGGGTCAGCGCCACCTCGGTGGGACGGGCGACGAAAAGGGCCGTGCGTTCAGGATTCTGCAGGGCGATGGACTTGGGTGCCAGTTCGCCGACGACGACGTGCAGGAAGGTAATGCCGATGAAGGCCACTGTCGCAGCGATGGAGTGAGCCGTGGCGTTGATCCACGTCACCGGCAAGAAGTTCAACAGCGGCATCAACAGGCCGGCCAGGGCCGGCTCCCCGATCCAGCCTAACGACAGGCTGGCGATGGTGATGCCCAGCTGGGTGGCGGCGATGAACCGATCGGGATCGGCAATGGCCCGCTGGACCACGGCGGCGGTGCGGTTTCCCTCTGCCACCAGTTGCTCGACCCGCGTCGGCCGCACGCTCACCAACCCGAACTCGGCGGCGACGAAGAAGGCATTGAGCAGGACAAAGAAAGCGACGCCCAACAAGCCCAATAGAATCGTGGATAACGAACCTTCCATTTCTCCTTAGCCCCAGCGCAACAAGCCAGCGGCAACGGTCAGGAGGATACCCAGGCCCACGATGACGATGCCGGTCAACCACCGTGCCCGCGAAGGCAGGTCCACCAGGCGCGGCACCCCCAGCCAATCGGTCTGCACGGCGTAACGGGGGATGAGGAACCAGCCCAGGACGATGCCGGCCAGCAACCCACCGATGTGCGCCCAGTTGTCCACGCCGGTGGAGACGAAACCGAAGAGGAGGTTGTAGGCGACGATGCCGATGATATTGGCCAGCCGGGCGCGCCCGGCCACCAGGCGGTCGCGGTAGTGGTAGAGATAGATGCCGGTGACGCCGATCAGGCCGAAGATGGCCCCCGATGCCCCTACAGACGGGTAGGGGCTGAGCAGGAAACTCAGGCTGCTGCCCGCCAGGCCGCTCATCAGGTAGGCGATGAGAAAACGGAATGAACCGTAAGGCCGCTCGACCCCCGGCCCCAGGGCATAGAGCGCGTAGGAGTTGAAGAGGATATGCAGCAGGTTGGCATGGAGGAAGATCGCCGTGCCCAACCGCCAGTACTGCCCGGCGACAATGAACTGGTTGATCTTGGCACCCAGCCACAGCGCGGTCTCCTGGCCGATCACCGCCGAGGCGAGGAAGACCAGGATGTTGACCCCCAGGATCACGTAGGTCAGCACAGGTCGTGACTGGGGCACCCGCAACTGCACGGCTGCGGGCGCGGCGAAGGGAGAGGGCGGAAATCCACCGTAGGGTTGCATAGCGATACCTCGTCTCGCGGGTCAGAGCCGCACCGTGCGTTGGCGAACGCGACAGTGCTCGGCGGTGATGATCGCCACCACCCGATCCACCGCTTCATCCAGGTGGTTATCGCGGTTGAGCACCACGTAGTCGAACTCCGGGATACGTTCCATCTCCTCGCGGAACTTGCCCAGGCGCAACGCCAGCTGGTCCGGCGAGTCGGTGCCCCGTCGTCGCAGCCGCTCGGCCAGTTCCTCCTCCGACGAGGGAGCCAGGAAGATCAGCACCGCCTCCGGGGCCAATCGGCGCACAGTTGCCGCTCCCTGCACGTCCAGGCGGACGATCACGTCCAGGCCGGCCTCCAGCGCTTCGCGGATGGGTTTCCTGGGGATGCCATAGTTCTTGTCGTAGACCAGAGCGTGTTCCAGCAGTTCTCCCGCCTCGATCATACGCTGGAACTCCGCGGTGTTGACGAAGTAATAGTCCCTGCCATGAACCTCGTTGGGCCGGCGCGGCCGGTCGGTGGCGGTGACGCCGAAATGGGCCTGGATGCCACGTTTGCGCAGCTCCCGTAGCACCGCGTCCTTGCCCACCCCTGCCGGCCCAGAGATGACGACCAGCAAAGGGCCGGTTTTTACCACGTTTCGTGTCTCCATTCTCCCTGTCTCCGCGTCTCCGCATCTCCTCACTTGCGCGACAACCGCCAAACGGGTATACTTCAGGCGCACACTTCTGTCACGTTCGGGAGGATGAGGTGCCGATCTACGAGTATCGCTGTCATCACTGCAAGCGCCGGGTGGCGATCTTCTGGCGCAGCATCGCCGAGGCGACGGCGGGACAGGCCACCTGCCCGCGCTGCGGCAGTACCCACCTCACCCGTCTGATCTCCCGCGTTCGAGTGGTGCGCTCCGCCGAAAGCCGCCTGGACGACCTCAGCGACCCCTCCTCGCTGGCCGACTTCGACGAGAATGACCCCCGCTCGATGGCCCGCCTGATGCGCCGTATGGCCGACGAGACGGGGGAGGACCTGGGGCCGGAGTTCGAGGAGGTTGTCGGTCGGTTGGAGGCGGGGGAGGACCCCGAAGAGATCGAGAAGTCCATGCCGGAACTGATGGGTGAAGGGGCAGACATGGGGACAGAGGTGGAGTGAGGCATCACGCTTCACCTGCCCATCCTCTCCGTCACAACCGTCCAGATCTCCGCCTGCACCTCGTCCACGCTGCGGGCGGCGTCAATCACCACCCAGCGATGCGGCTCCAGGCCGGCCAGTTCCAGGTAGCCAGCGCGCACGCGGCGGTGAAACTCCAGCGCCTCCTGGTCCAGACGATTCCATTCCTCCCCGCTCAACCGCCGCCGTTTCAGACCCTCCTCTGGGCGGATGTCCAGGCAAAGGGTCAGGTCAGGCACCAGCCCGCCGGTGGCGAAGCGGGTGATCTCCCACAGCGTCGGCAGGTCAAGGCCGCGACCGTAGCCCTGGTAGGCCAGCGTGCTGTCGTAGAAACGGTCGCTGATGACCACCTGCCCCTCCGCGAGCGCCGGCCGGATCACCTGCGCCACCAGTTGGGCGCGCGAGGCGGAGTACAGGAGGATCTCTGCCTGGGGGCGCATGTCGCTATTGGCCGGATCGTGAAGGATGGCGCGGATCTGGTCGCCGATGACCGTCCCGCCCGGCTCGCGGGTCAACACCACCCGATGCCCCTGCTGGCGTAGCCGCTCCACCAGGAGGTGCGCCTGGGTGGTCTTGCCGCTGCCATCGGGACCCTCGAGGGTGATGAACACGGTTACTCCCGATAGACCCGCACGCGGCGATGAGGCTCCTCTCCCGTTGAGCGAGAGGCCAGGTTCGCCGCACGGATCATCTCGTGTTGCTGGCGGCGGATGAAGGCGTTCTGCGGGGAGAGTTCCACCTCATCCGCGCCGTGCAGGACTTGTTGGATCGCCTCCTCGACCTCCCGCAGCGCCCGCTGCAGCGGGTCGGCGGGCCGCCTCTCCAGTTGGAAGTGGTCGCTCAGGCAGGCTTCCATCTGCGCCACGGTGTTGGCGCGCAGCACGTAGACCGGCAGCCCGCGCCGCTCGGCATCGGAGACCAGGCGCGGGCGACGACGGTAGAAACCCTTGCTGGTGATGACCACCGCTGCATCCCGCAGGTCGTTGACCATCTGCAGCGGCACCTGCATGCGCTGGGCCGCCCGCTCCAGCCGGTCGCGGGCAATCCCGTAAGGGAAGACGCGCAACGGCTCGGTCACCGAAATCGGAGGCACAAAGGCCTCGTCCAGGGTGACCCGCCGCGGCTGCTCGTGGTTCCGTTCCTCCAGCGGGGCCGGGCGGACGCGCTCGCGCTGTACTTCGCCGTCGGCGCCGCGGAAGCGCACCTCAGCGTCCAACGGACGGCCGCGCAGCAGCGCGTCCACCGACTCGGTCACGTCGGTGTGGATGAGCAACCGCTGGCGGTCCTGCATCTCGACCAGCACATCGAAAGTGGGCGGAGCGCGCCGCTCCAGGATCGTCTTCTGCGTCCCCCGGCGGCGCGCTTCCTCGTCGGAGAGGGTCACGCTCTCGATCCCGCCGACCAGGTCGGAGAGGGTGGGGTTCATGAGCAGGTTGTCGAGGGTGTTGCCGTGCGCGGTGGCGATCAGTTGCACGCCGCGCTCGGCGATGGTGCGGGCAGCCAGGGCCTCCAGTTCACGGCCGATCTCGTCAATGATGATGACCTCGGGGTTGTGATTCTCCACCGCCTCAATCATCACCTCATGCTGCAGCGAGGGCATCTCCACCTGCATACGCCGGGCGCGCCCGACGGCGGGGTGAGGGATGTCGCCATCGCCGCCGATCTCGTTGGACGTGTCCACCACGATGACCCGCTTCTTCTCCGCCAGCACACGGGCCGCCTCACGCAGGAGTGTCGTCTTGCCGATGCCGGGGCGGCCCATGATCAGCACGCTCTTACCGCTCTCGATGATGTCCTGGATGATGGCAACCGTGCCATAGACGGCGCGTCCCACCCGACAGGTCAGGCCGACGATGTTCCCCTTGCGGTTGCGGATGGCGGAGATGCGGTGCAGGGTGCGGGCGATGCCGGCACGGTTGTCGGCATCAAACTCGCCCACGCGGTCCACCACGTGGGCGATCTCCTCCGCGGTGACCTCGCTCTCGCGGAGCACCACCTCGCCATCGGTATATCGGGCCGTGGGCACGCGCCCCAGATCGAGGATCACCTCCAGCAGGTCATCCCGTCGCCCGACCTTCTGCACAGCCAGGCGGATGTCGTCGGGCAGGACGGCCAGGATGGCATCCAGGTCATCAGTGATGTGGTTGGTATAACTCATCTCCTCAGTGTCACTACTCCTCTACGTTTCGTCCGTGGATAGCACAGCGGAAGAGCCGCCGGGGCTGCACTCGCCGCGGAAGAAGGCCCACTCCTCGCACTCCGAGCCGTCGGGGAAGATGCAGTAACCGGCCTGACCGCCATCCTCGGCGGTGCGAATCTCCAGTTGTCCGCCCTGCTCCTCGCAGTAGACCGAGGCCGGGTTGGGCATGCCAAGCATCCCGCCGGGGCTGCACTCGCCGCGGAAGAAGGCCCATTCCTCACACTCGGAACCATCAGGGAAGATGCAGTAGCCAGTCTGGCTGCCGTCCTCGGCGGTGCGAATCTCCAGTTGTCCGCCCTGCTCCTCACAGTAGACCGAGGCCGGGTTGGGCATACCCGCCTCAGGTGTCGGTGTGGCGGTGGGTGTGGGCGGGCGGCACGCCGCGAGAGACAGCAGAAGCGCTGTCAGCACGAGAGCAATAGCCTGGTACCTCATGTCGTTTCTCCTCTCAGCCAGTAGTCAGGTCCCCGCTGCCGCTACCCGGCGGGCTTTCTCAGGGGGTCCTGCTACCCTGAGAGACGCTTTTGGAGGCTACGGAGTTCCCTTCCCGCTCCCCTTCTCAGGCTACGGCACGCTTAGCGGCCACTCGACCTGTTCTCCTGTTGCTTCGTTGATGAACAGGAACAGGTTCCCATCCTCCCGTACCAGTTGCTCGTTCGCGTTCAGAAGCTCAATCCCATAGATAGCCCCGTCGGGCGCAAGGTCAACTACCAATTCCTCACTCACCTTGATGGCTTCCACCTGCCCCCGCTTCTCCCGAAAGCGAATGTAGGCCACGTTGTATCGGGGATCATACGTCAATCTCATCCCCTTCCCTCCTTTCGGAAAACTTCCACGGGCTCAGAAGTAGCGAACAATGATCGTGATCACCAGCCATTCGCCTTCCTCGTCGAACGGGAAATTGCGACGAAAGCCAGCCCGCCCGAACTTGGCTGGAAATCGCTCTCCTTCATCCACAGTGGATACGACCTCGCCCTCTGTGGCCCCGCGCTCCTGCATCCGCTCCAAGGCGTGAGGGTGGAACCGCACGGTCATTCCCTCTCCCGCAGGTTCGAAAACGACTGACAACGGGCCAGCCAGGTCATCGCTTATTCGCCAGCGCTCAGGCGAGTGAAGTAGCGGTGGAAGCGGTCATCGTCGGTCAGTTCGGGGTGAAAGGCCGTGGCCAGCAGGTGACCCTGCCGCACGGCGACGACCGTCCCGTCCTCCAACCGGGCCAGCACCTCCACTCCTTCCCCCACGCGCTCGATGCGCGGGGCGCGGATGAAGACGGCATGGAAAGGCGGGTCGCCCAACGCCGGCACCTCCAGGTCGGCCTCGAAACTGTCTACCTGACGGCCAAAGGCGTTGCGACGGACCGCCACGTCCATCAACCCCAGCAGCGGCTGGTCGGGCAGACCGTCGCTTGCCTCCCGCGCCAGGAGGATCATCCCGGCGCAGGTGCCCCAGACGGGGCGGCCCGACCAGGCGAAGTCGCGCAGCGGCTCCAGCAGCCCCCAGCGGACGGCCACCTTGCCGATGGTGGTGGATTCGCCACCGGGGATGATCAGCCCGTCCAGCCCTTCAAGGTGCTGGGGCAGGCGGACCTCAACCGGTTCCGCGCCGATGCGCTCCAAGACCTGCTCGTGTTCGATGAAGGCCCCCTGTAGGGCCAGAACGCCGATCTTCATACCAGAGTCACCAGCCGCGCACTGCCAGGCGCCCCGCTTCGGGGATGTCGCTGACGTGAATGCCGACCATCGCCTCGCCCAGGCCGCGGCTGACCTCGGCCAGGATCTGCGGGTCGTTGTAGTGGGTGACCGCCTGAACGATGGCGCGAGCCCGTTTGGCCGGGTCGCCGGACTTGAAGATGCCGCTGCCGACAAAGACGCCGTCCATCCCCAACTGCATCATCAGCGCCGCGTCCGCCGGGGTCGCCACGCCGCCCGCGGCGAAGTTGACCACGGGCAGACGGCCCAACCGGGCGGTCTCGACGACCAGGTCGTAGGGCGCGCCGATCTCCTTGGCGTAGGCCATCATCTCCTCGGGGGCCATCGTCGTCAGCCGGCGGATCTCGCCCATCACGGCGCGGGCGTGACGCACCGCCTCGACCACGTCGCCGGTGCCGGCCTCCCCCTTCGTGCGGATCATCGCCGCCCCCTCACCGATGCGTCGCAGCGCCTCGCCCAGATTGCGACAGCCACAGACAAAGGGCACCTTGAACTGGCGCTTGTCAATGTGATGGGCCTCGTCAGCAGGGGTGAGCACCTCGCTCTCGTCAATGAAGTCCACCCCCAGCGCTTCCAGGATCTGCGCCTCGACGAAGTGGCCGATGCGGCACTTGGCCATCACCGGGATGGAGACCGCTTCCATGATCTCGATGATCTTCTCCGGGTCGGACATACGGGCCACGCCGCCCTGCGCGCGGATGTCCGCCGGCACCCGCTCGAGGGCCATCACCGCGCAGGCGCCCGCGTCCTC
Organism: Anaerolineae bacterium; assembly: GCA_034434635.1. GTDB lineage: Bacteria > Chloroflexota > Anaerolineae > B4-G1 > DUEL01 > DAOTYX01. The sequence goes on from DAOTYX010000088.1 coordinate 15,787, forward strand.
GGCGATGCGGGCGTGCTCGGCGCTGACCACGTCCATGATCACGCCGCCCTTGAGCATCTGGGCCAGGCCGCGTTTGACCTTTTCCGTTCCCACTTCCCGTTCCATCT
>DAOTYX010000089.1:0-31397 GCA_034434635.1 Anaerolineae bacterium
TCGGCCTGCATTAGCACATTACCCGTAAAATGGGGAGTCAGTTCCTTGGCGGGGGTAGGCAGTTACGTCCATTCGTGAAATTCGTGGCGAATTTCAAAGGTTTATCCGCCAACTGTGCAAGTCCTAAAGTATGTGAGCGCGGAATACAAGACATCCTGCGGGGCTAGACCAGCGCCCGTTCCAGCGCTTCGGCCACCGAGCGCACAGGGATGAGTTCCAGCCCTTCCGGCGCCTGGGCGGACAGCCGGCGCACGGTTTTGGGGACGATGCAGCGACGGAAGCCGAGTTTGGCGGCCTCCTTGAGACGCGCTGGCAGTTGCCCCACGGCGCGCACCTCACCGGAGAGGCCCACCTCGCCGATGACGGCCAGGTCGGCGGCCACCGGTCGCTCGCGTACGCTGGAGCCGAGCGCGACGGCCACCGCCAGGTCGGCGGCCGGCTCCTCGATCTGCAGGCCGCCCACGACGTTGGCGAAGGCGTCCTGGTCGAACAAGCGCAGCCCCACGCGCCGCTCCAGCACCGCCACGATCAGCAACAGCCGGTTCAGGTCCACGCCGTTGGCGGTGCGGCGGGGATGGCCGAAGGTGGTGTGGCTGGTCAATGCCTGGATCTCGACCAGCAGTGGGCGAGTGCCTTCCATGGTCACGGCAATGGCGGACCCTGGGGCGTTGACCATCCGCTCGGCCAGGAAGGCCTCGGAGGGGTTGGCGACCTCAACCAATCCCTCCTCACGCATCTCGAAGACCCCCACTTCGGATGTGGCGCCGAAGCGGTTCTTGGTCGTGCGCAGCAGGCGGTAGGTGTGGAAGGGGTCGCCCTCCAGGTAGAGGACGGTGTCCACGATGTGCTCCAACACCTTCGGCCCGGCGATGGCGCCCTCTTTGGTCACGTGGCCCACCAGGAAGACGATCACGCCGCTCGATTTGGCCCACCACTGGAAGCGCGCCGCTGCCTCGCGTACCTGGCTGATCGAGCCGGCGGCGGAGGTCAGTTCGCCGGAGGTGATCGTCTGCACCGAGTCCACGACCACCAGCGCCGGGTCGAGCCGTTCGGCGTGGTGGAGGATGGCCTCCAGGCTGGTCTCGGTGAGCACGTACACGCCGTCGGTGCGCAGGCCCAGGCGCGCGGCGCGCATGCGGATCTGCCGGGCCGACTCCTCTCCGGAGACGTAGAGCACCGGTTTGCCGGTCGTCGCCGCAACCAGCGGGGTGATCTGCAGCAGCAGGGTGGACTTGCCGATGCCCGGTTCGCCGCCGACCAGTACCAGCGATCCTGGCACCAGGCCGCCGCCGAGCACGCGGGAGAACTCTTCCAGCGGCAGCGCCATCCGCTCCAGTCCTTCCGCTTCCACCTGCGCCAGCGGCTGCGGTTCGCTGCGGGTGACCAACGCGGCGGGGGCCGGTGCGTGTTCCTCCACCACCTCCACCATCGTGTTCCATTCCCCACAGCCGGGGCAGCGTCCCATCTGGCGTGCGCTGGTGCGGCCGCAGGCCTGGCAGACCCACTGGGTGCGTGACTTGCTCATCCTTCCTCCCAGCGACATTATCGCTCATAGCGGAGGGGCTGTCAAGGCGGCAATCAATTTGTAGGACAACTGCGAGCAGTTGTCCTACAAAGCGGAGGGTTGAGCGGTAGGGGCGCACGGTTCTGGCCGTGCGCTCCGACTTGCGTGACTGTTGGAAGTGTGGTATAAGGGGCGTCGGGCCCCCGTAGCTCAGTAGGATAGAGCGCCGGCCTCCGGAGCCGGTGGCGCGCGTTCGAGTCGCGCCGGGGGTACTCGGAACTGGGTGCGGTCTCTGACCGCGCCCAGTGCTGTTGTGTGGGTTCAGTCTCTCCGCGCTCCGAAGGCCGGCTCGGGTCTCATAGCGGCAGCCAGACCGTGAAGGCCGATCCCTTCCCCCCCTCGCTCTCCACGGTCACAAAACCGCAGTGCCTCTCCACGATCTCCTTCACGATGGACAACCCCAGACCTGTGCCCGAGACCTGCATCCGGCGTGGCTCTTTCCCCCGAAAGAACCGCTCGAAGATGTGGGGGAGTTCGTCCTCCGGGATGCCGATGCCGGTGTCGGACACGGTGAACGTGGCCCAGGGGCGTCCTTCTGTCTCTGTTGTCCCGGTGGAGACCGCTATCCGCCCGCCGGATGGGGTGTAGCGTATGGCGTTGCCCAGCAGGTTGTCCAGTACCTGCTCTATCCGTTGCGGGTCCACCTTGACCACCGGTTCCGCCTCTGCCAGATGGCGCTCGATGTGCAGTCCCTTCTCTTCCGCCAGGGGCTGATGGCGCTCCACCGCCGAGGTGACCAGGTCGTTCAATGAGATGACCCGAGGTTGCAGGTCGAGCCGGCCGGCGTCAATCCGGGCGACTTCCAGGATGTCCTCGACCAGCGCCGTCAGGTGATCCAGTTCCGCATCCAGGGCGTGCAAAGATCTCGCCTGGCGGTCAGGTTGGCGTCGCGCCAGTTCCGCGTACAGTTTTGCCGTAGCGAGCGGGGTGCGAAACTCGTGGGAGATGTTGGTGATGAACTGGCTCTTCGTGCGCTCGAGTTCCCGGATCGGGGTGATGTCTTCGACGATGGCGACGTACCCGTAAGGCCCTTTCTCGCCGGGGATGGGGGCGACGATGAGGGCAGCGTCGAAGATAAAGTTGTCCTTGCGGCGCAGCCGCGCTTCTCCCCGCCACGCCTCTTCTCTACGCAGCGCCTCGGCCATCGGCCGCATCCGCTCCGTCTGTTCCTGGTCCGCAGCGCGCTCCCAGAGGCGCTGGCCACGTAGCTCTTCCAGGCGATACCCGGTCATCTCCTCTGCGGCTGGGTTCATATACTCGATCCGGCCGTCCACATCTGTCACGAAGACTCCTTCCCCCGCGGCGTCGAGGATGGCCTGGGTCCTTTCCTGCTCTCGACGCAGTTCCGTGGTCCGCTCTTCCACCCGTTGTTCCAGCCCCTCCGCATAGGCTTGCAGTTGGGCGTGCAGACGGGCGTTCTCGATGGCGGTGGCGATGTGACCCGCCAGCGCCTCCATGGCCTGCACGTCCTGGGCGTCGAAAGCGTTGAGCCGTCGGTTCTGGATGTTCAGCACGCCGATCACCCGCTCTCCTCGTTTCAAAGGCACATCCAGTTCCGACTGCGTCTCGTACAGAAACGGGGCGATGTAGCGCGGTTCCTGGCTCACATCATTAGCCAGGATCGTCTCTCCCAGGTAGGCGGCCTGACCGGCCATCCCATCTCCGACCTTCTGTCGGAAGCCTGGCGGGGTTCGGGCGGCGAGCGCTCCTGCCCATACGGTGAACACCAGTTCGTCCGTCTCTGGATCGAGCAGCATGATCGCCACATAGTCATAGCCGAAGGCCTCGACGACCTGCTCCACCACCGCCTGCAGGAGTCTCTCTGGGTCGAGGATCGAGCCGACCTGTCCGGCGACCTGGGCCACGAGCGCCAGTTGCCGCGCCCGCTTCTGTGTCGCCTCGTAAAGGCGGGCGTTCTCCAGGACGACAGCGGCTTGGGTGGCGAAGCCCTCCGCCAGCCGGGCGTGCGCCTCGGTGTAGAAGCCCGCCTCCCGCTTGTCCAGAGCGATCATCCCGATCAGCCGTTCCCCCACGACCATCGGCACACCCAGCCAGGAGCGGATTCCCGCCGGGGCATGGGGTTCCTGGCGAAAACCAGCGTACACCTCCGGGGCATTATCTATGATGAGTGGCGCACGGGTCTCCACGACCTGGCGGTTGGGGTTGTCGTCGCGGGTGATGTCGAAGGTGATACCCAGCAGGCTCTCCAGGTTGTCGAAGCCTCGCCCGCCGACGATGCGCAGGAGGTTGCCCTCCAGCCACTGGACGGAGGCGCTGTCGTATGGAACCACTCGCTCCAGTTCGGCCAGGATCTGCTCCACCGCTGCTTCCGGGTCGCGCACCGTGCTCAACGCCAGGGCGGCCTCTCGGAGGGTCTCTTCCTCCAATGCGCGCTGTCGGGCCTCTTCGTACAGGGAGGCATTATGCACGGCGGCGGCCACCGTCGCCGCAGCCGATTCCGCGATCTCGCGGTGGCCCTCGTTGAAGGAGCCCTCCCGGTCGCTGTAGACCGACATGACTCCTACCAGTTCCTCCCGGCTGACAAGGGGCACGCTGAGGGCTGAGCACACCCAATCATCCAGGCCTGATACGGGCTTCCAGCGCGGGTCGTCGGTCACGTCCGTCACGATGGCCGGGCTGCGGTGGGCAGCCACCCAGCCAGCCAGGCTGCTCTCGTCCAGCAGCAATGGCAACCGCCTGGCCAGCGAGGCCAGCGACTCTGTGTCGTAACCGGACACGGCTGCCGGTCGGAGGTGTTGTTCGCTCGCATCCCAAAGGAGGATAATCCCTCGCAATGCGCCGACCACGGCGCAGATGTCATCCAGCGCCCGCTGGGCCACCTCGTGGACGTCCAGGCTGGCGGAAAGGTGCTGCCCGAGGCGGTGAAGGAGCGCCAGCCGCTCCCGTTCCTCCTTCAGGGCGACGACCTGACGTCGCACCGATTCCTCGGCCTCCTGTAGTTCCCGTGTCCGCGCCCGCACCTGCGCGCGCAGGAGCAGGTCGAAAGCGAGAGCCAGGATGGCCACTCCGGCCATCGCCACGATTGCCCAGATGATCCACCCGGGCACCTGCTCCAGCGGCTTTGGCCTGGTGATCGCCCCCTCGAACCAGTGGTCCAGCGCCCGGTAGTAGAGCGAGTCGGGGTTCTCCTTCCAGGAGGCTATGTGACGGTCAATGGCGTTCAGCAGGTCCGCGTTTCTCCCCTCCGGGGCGGCGAAACGGAGTTCCGACGGACAGCAGAGGATAGGACTGCGTACGACGTTGTACTCTCTCTCGTGGCGCATGCCGTAGAGACGGGCGACCAGTCCGGCGTCCACCTCTCCGGCGGCGACCTCCTCCAGCACCGGCCCGTAGTCCTCCACCTCGGTGAACTGGCAGGAGATATCGAAGGCCTCGACGAGGTCGCGGAAGCGGGTGTAGTAGATGTCATCCTGGACGACGGCGATGGTCTGACCTTCCAGGTCGGGGATGGACTGAGGGCCGTCTTCGCGCGTGTACACCTGGCCCCAGTTGGCCAGCACTGTCTCCTGGTTGAAGTCAAAGCGCCGGCCCCGTTCCTCGGAGTAAGCGATGGCGGTCATCAGGTCGAGGTCGCCTTGCTCCAGCAGCGTCAGGCAGTCGGGGAAGAGGCACTCCACGTACTCCAGGGTCCACCCCTCCTCGGTGGCTGTCGCTTCCAGGAGGTCAATGTAAAATCCGGCGGGCTGTCCCTCTGCATCCACGAAGACCAGCGGTTCGTTGGGATAGATACCGACGCGGATCGGGCCGTCGGCGGAGAGCGGGTGGACCGTTACCAGAGCGACGATGAGGGTGAGCGTGGCCAGCGGGAGCAGGTGTATTCGACCAGACATAGAGGCTTTCATTCTGCTCGTACCCTTCTCCCTTCCATCAGGCGATTACCTGCCTGCTGGCTATCCTGTACCCTCCCGCAGGTTCTCTGACCGTACGGACCCGGCGGGAGAGCGGGCCCGGACAGTGGGCAGTTATTCCATCAGAGGATTATACACGAAATCTGCCCGAAGGGGTAACACCGCAGAGCAGGGAGGGGGGGCAGGAAGGCAAGGCTCACGGCGGGTCTGTGACCCGCGCCGAACGCTGGTCACAGACCGGTTTTGAGCACCCGGTGCGAACGGCCTTTGTATTCCTTCGCGGCTGTGCTATACTGTTGGAACTTGCGTAGCCGTGAACCAGATTTCGCCTGAGGAGGTTCCCATGAACAAGCCGCGTGCGACTTCCTTCAACTATGCCATCGGCTTTTTTGGCATGTCAATCCCCATCAACATGCTCAAGACCTTTGCATTTACCTTCTACGTGCTCGATCGGGGGGTGACCACTACGCAGTGGGGATTGATGATGCTGATCTATGCTTTCATTGATGCGCTCGATAACCCTATCTATGGTTTCCTTTCCGACCGCACGCGTACACCCTGGGGGCGCCGGCGACCCTGGCTGACGATTGGGACGCCGCTGTTGATCCTCTGCTTTGTCGCCTTCTATAACCTGCCGGCTTTCCTGTCAGGGAATGCGGTTTTTGCGTATTGCCTGCTTTTCTACGTTCTTACAGGTACGCTGGACTCGGTCATCAACGCGAATTACGCGGCGCTGTTCCCGGAACTGTTCCCGAACGATTCCCTTCGCGCAAAGACCAACGCCATGCGGCAGGCCTTCCAACTGGTGGCCATGATCATCAGCATCGCGCTGACCCCCATGGTGACGGATATGCTTGGATATGGCCTGACGGCTATCCTGTACGGCTTGTTGGGCGGTGGGGTCATCCTGTATATGACCTTCACATGCCGGGAAGGGGCCCCCGAGCCCGAGGAGGCAAGGCCTGGGCTGTGGAAGGCAATCAGGGACCTGGTGACCAATGGAAAGTTCTGGATCGCGGGGTTCGCCAACGCCTTCTACAGTGCGGCCATGTCGCTGGTATTGGCCACTGTGCCATTCTTTGTCACGTATGCTCTCGGGCTTTCCAGCGGACAGTCCACCCTCCTGCTAGCGGCGGTCCTGATCATTGCCATCGGCTGCGTCGCTGTCTGGGCATGGCTGGTGAAGAGTTTCAGTCTGATGCCGATCTGGCGGGCGGCCCTGATTACCCTGGCGGTGACCTTTGTCCCGCTCTATTTCGCCCGCTCGTTGATGTCAGCGGTCATCTTTTCAGCCTTCGTTGGCTTCGGCTTTGCAGGAGTGATCACCACGATGGATTTGATCGGTGCCAGGATCATAGACGAGGACACCCAGAAGCACCATCTGCGGCGGGAGGGCATCATTGCCAACGCTCTGGGTTTCATGAACCGGCTGAACTCGCTGTTCACAGGTGCGGCCTATCTCCTCGTCTCCCGGCTATATGGTTTTCAAAGCGGTGAGAATCCTGGGCCCCAACCAGATGCCGCCGCCCGTTTCCTGATGACCGTCGTTCCTCCGGCGCTGATGGTGATCAGTTTTGCCTTCTCGTGGTTCATCAATTTCAAGGAGCCTGCCGAAGAACCCTGAAGCCTGCCGGGCGAACTGGCGAGAGGCAAGGCCGCTGTGATCACAGCCTCAGGCTTTCTCAGGCCAATCACCATTGAGCAAGTCCGTGCTGCTATGAAGCGCCCCCTGCCGGGGTTGACGGCGCAGGTGACGATGGCCCCCAGTCCTCGTCCCTTCCAGCCTCCTCCCGACATCCAACCTCGCCAGGCAGCGGTGCTCCTGCTCCTCTACCCGCTTGAAGGGGAATTGCACATCCTGCTCACCCTGCGCGCTTCCGGCCTGAATCACCATGGCGGTCAGATCTCCTTTCCGGGGGGCGGCGCCGAGGAGGGAGACCTCTCTCTCCTGGAGACGGCGCTGCGGGAGGCTCAGGAGGAGATTGGCGTTACTGTCGAGGGGTTGGAAGTACTGGGGCCGCTCACGCCGCTCTATGTCCCGCCGAGCCAGAATGTCATCCACCCTTTTGTCGCCTACATGCCCCAGCGGCCAGAGTTTCATCCAGACCCGCTGGAGGTTGCCGGCTTGCTGGAGGTGTCGTTGACCACCCTGCTCGACCCCGCGACCCGTCAGGAGGAAGATTGGTCGTGGCGTGAGTTTCCCTTGCACGTTCCCTTCTACGCGGTTGGCGAGCACAAAGTGTGGGGTGCCACAGCGATTGTGCTGGCGGAGTTCCTGGCGCTCCTTTCGTAATTCCTCTCCTCTCCGATTTGTGGTATAATGTCGTCGTTTACGACTGCTTGAGATGAGGAGTCGCCTGTGCTAAATCCGATAGATGCCCTTCTGGGCCTCTTTTCGCTTGACATCGGCATTGACCTGGGCACTGCCAACACCCTCGTCTACGTGCGGGGGAAGGGGGTGGTCATCAACGAGCCCTCTTGGGTCGCCATCGAACGGGGCACCAAGAGGGTTTTGGCCGTCGGGGCGGAGGCGAAGGAGATGGTCGGGCGGACCCCGGCGAACATCGTCGCCATCCGCCCGCTGCGTGATGGCGTCATCTCGGAGTTCGAGGTGACGCAGGCAATGCTGGACTACTTCATCAAGCAGGCCCATCGGCACTCCTTCGTCCCCTTCCCGCGGCCGCGGGTCGTCGTTGGCATCCCCAGCGGGGTAACCGAGGTGGAGAAGCGCGCGGTCTACGACGCGACGCTGGCTGCTGGTGCGCGGATGGCCTTCCTGATCGAGGAGCCGATGGCGGCGGCCATCGGCGCCGGCCTGCCGGTCATGGAAGCCCGCGGCAGTATGGTGGTGGACATCGGCGGCGGCACCACCGAAGTGGGCGTCTTCTGCCTGGGCGGGATCGTGGTCAGCCGCTCCCTGCGCGTCGCTGGCGATGAGATGGACGAGGACATCATGCAGTACATGCGCCAGAAATACAACCTGCTGATCGGGGAGCGGATGGCAGAGCGGGTGAAGATCAGCATCGGCTCGGCTTACCCGCTGCGCGAGGAGCGGACGATGATCCTGCGTGGGCGCAATGTGGTCACAGGCCTGCCGGAAGAGGTGGAGGTCAGCAGCATCGAGATCCGTGAGGCGCTCTCTAATTCGGTCGGCATGATCCTGAGCATGGTCAAAGAAACCCTGGATAACACCCCGCCCGAACTGGTCGCCGACCTGATGGAGATCGGTATCTGCCTGGCCGGTGGCGGCTCATTGCTGAAGGGCCTGGCCGAACGGGTCTCCGCAGAGACCAACATGCGCGCCTGGGTGGCGCAGGACTCGATGACCTGCGTGGCGCGGGGCGCGGGCAAAGTGCTGGACGAACTCGACCTGCTCCGGCGTGTGCTGGTCAGCCCCGACCGGCGTGTGCGCAGGGCAGCCGAGTCGCTCTGATCGCGCTGGCGTAGTCCACGGCGCCTCTGTCTGCAAGGAGCCCGGTGAGAAGCGCGTTCTGGCGTTCCTGGTTGCCACTCCTCCTGTTCCTCCTCACTCTCACTCTCCTGGTGTTGCACGAGACACAGGCTCTCCGTTCGGTGGAGAACGGCCTGCAACTGGTCTTTGCCCCCCTGCAGCGGTTCACGTCCACGCTGGTGGACAGGGCTGGCGGCCTGTTCCATACCGCTCGCCAGGTGCGCGAACTGGAAGCCCAGGTGCAGCAACTGCAGGACCAGGTGGACGCGCTCTCTGTCGAGAACATCCGCCTGCAGACGTTCGAGGCGGAGGTGACGCAGCTGCGTGACCTTCTGGGCTTCGCGGCGACGAATCCCACCTGGACTTTCATGGGCGCGGATGTGGTGGGGCGGGAGGCCTGTGCGCAGGCCCCCTGTGGCGAGGTGATCGGTCAGGAGCCGAACCCGTACCTGCGCTACTTCACGATCAACGCCGGCGCAGAAGAGGGAGTGGCAGTGGGGATGCCGGTGGTGGCCGGCGGAGCGGTGCTGGTGGGACGGGTGGCGGAGGTTGGCCCGCATACGGCCAAAGTGCAGCTGCTCAGCGACACCGCCAGCGATGTGGCGGCGATGCTCCAGCAGTCCCAGGCGACCGGCGTCGTCGCCGGGCAGCCCGATGGCTCCCTGCGCATGCTCTACATCCCCCAGGACGAGCCGTTGGAGGTGGGTGACGTGGTGCTCACCTCTGGCCTGGGCGGCGGCCTGCCGCGTGGGCTGGTTATCGGTCAGGTGGCCGAGGTCTACCGGCAGGACGTGGCGCTCTTCCAGGAGGCGGCCATCCGCCCGGCGGTGGATTACCGTCGGGTTGGCCTGTTGCTGGTCATCACCTCCTTCCAGCCGCTGGTGGAAGAGGGGCCTGAGACCGGCGTGCAGCCGTAGGTGACCATGCTCAGCCTCTACATCACCATCCCTCTGGTGACAGCGTTCGCCCTGCTCCAGGATGTGCTCCTCAGCCGGGTCTCGCTGCTGGGAGCGCGGCCGGATTTGCTTTTCCTGGCCGTGGTGTGTTGGGCGCTGCTGCGCGGCTCGGCGGAGGGAGTGGTCTGGGCTTTCATCGGCGGACTGGTGCTGGACCTGTTCTCGGGCGGGCCGATGGGTGGGTTGACCCTGGCTTATGTCGTGGTGGCTTTTCTGGCCGGCCGACAGTGGGGGCGGGAGTTGGGTTCGGCGGCTTTCCAATCGCTCCTGCTTGGCCTGGGCCTCTGCTTTCTGTTTCACGTCCTCCTTCTGCTCGTGCTGACCTGGGCAGGTCATCCGGTGGCATGGGCCCACAGCCTGGCCGCGATCGCCGCTCCGTCGGCGGTGCTGAATGGTGTCCTTGCGCCCTTTGCCCACTGGGTGCTGCGTTGGCTTGACCGCCGTACCCGTCCGGAAGGACTGGTCTTTGATGTACGACAACCTCGATATCGTTCCCGATGACGCTTCTGCTCGCCCGCCGCTGGAGCCTGCTGGCCCGGCGCCGGTGCGTGGCCTGGCGCGGATCGTCCGGCTCCTCATGCAGTCCCCGCGGCTGGTTGTGTTGGCGGTGTTGCTCCTGGGGGGGCTAGGCCTTCTCGCCTCGCGCCTGTACCGCCTGCAGGTGGTCGAGGCGCAGTACTGGGCGAGCCGCTCGGAGCAGCAGCGGGCGCGCCTGGTCCGATTGCCGGCCCCGCGGGGCCTGATCTACAGTCGGGACGGGGAGCCGCTGGTGCGCAACGCTCCGGCCTTTCAGGTGGTCGTCATCCCCGCCCTGCTTCCTGAGGACGAACAGGAGTACGCACGCGTGTTGCAGCGTCTGGCGACGCTCCTCAACCGCTCCTACACCGAGATCCGCGCGTTGGTGGAAGAGGCTGCCCCCTATGAGTCTTTGCCCATCGCCAGACAGGTGGAGCGTGACACGGCTCTGATCATCGCCGAAGAGGGGTTGACGCTGCCTGGCGTGCAGGTGGAGGTGTTGCCCCGTCGCCAGTACCCCTATGGTGCCCTGGTGTCGCAGATCGTCGGCTACCTGGGGGCCATCCCGGAGGGGGAGGAGGACGCCTACATCGCCGCTGGGTACGACCCATCCTCCGACCAGATCGGCTATGACGGGATCGAGTATGCCTTCGAAGAGGAACTGCGGGGTGTGGCCGGGGAGCGCTACCAGGAAGAGGATGTGCTGGGGCGGGTGATCCGCGTGCTGGGCGAGGAAGTCCCCCCGGTGGCCGGCCACAGCATCCATCTGACCCTGGACCTGGAGTTGCAGCGAGTAGCAGAAGAGGCGCTCGTTCGTGGGATGGAGCGGGTCAATTCCCCCCGCGGCGTGGTCATCGCGATGGACCCGCGCACCGGCGAGGTGCTGGCGATGGTCAGCCTGCCTACTTACGACAACAACCTCTTCGCTGAGGGCATCTCGGCTGCGGCCTATCAGCGGCTGTTGGACAATCCTCACCGCCCGCTGGTCAATCACGCCATCGCTGACTACCTGCCGCCCGGCTCGATCTTCAAGATCGTCCCTGCCGCTGCCGCACTTCAGGAAGGGGTGTTGACCGAGGACACGCGTATCCAGTGCCCGGGCACTATCGTCATCCCCGACCGCTACTACCCCAACGACCCGGGTCGGGCGCACCGCTTCTACTGCTGGCGACGCGCGGGTCACGGCTGGCTGGATGTCGTGGGTGGACTGGCGAACTCCTGTGACATCTTCTTCTACGAAGTCGGCGGCGGCTTCGAGGAGACTGGCTTCGAGGGGCTGGGACCGGAACGGCTGGCCGCTTACGCGCGCCTTTTTGGCCTGGGTTCGCTCACGGGGATCGAGTTGCCGCAGGAAGTGCCGGGTCTGGTGCCCGACCCCACCTGGAAGCGTCTGAACTACGGGGAGAACTGGTCCACTGGCGATACCTACAACTTCGCCATCGGCCAGGGCTTTCTGCAGGTCACGCCGCTACAGATGCTCAACATCATGGCCGCGACGGCCAACGGCGGGACACTTTACCGCCCACAGATCGTCCATCACATCACCGATGCTGACGGCAATGTCGTTCGAGCCTTCCGACCGGAGATCATCCGCACGCTGCCCATCTCTCCCACCTATTGGACGCTGATCCAGCAGGGCCTGGAGGGTGCGGTGGCCTATGGCACGGCCACGGGAGCGCAGGTGCCGGGAGTGCGCATCGCCGGCAAGACTGGCACGGCGCAGTTCTGCGACGATATCGCGCGGGAAATGGGCATCTGCGCCGAGGGGCTGGCCCAGCCGACGCACGCCTGGTTCATGGCCTTCGCCCCGGTCGAGGCTCCGGAGATTGCCCTGATCGTCTTCATCTACAACGGCGGTGAAGGCTCCTCGGTGGCTGTGCCTGTGGCGCAGGACATCCTCGAATGGTACTTCCAGGATCGTGAGTAGGGGCGTCCAGATGACGCTCTGGAAACGTTTCCTCCTCCTGCTGGGAGCCGCCCTGGAAGGCGCGGCGTGGGGCCTGGGATTGGCACGCACGCTGGCGCTGACGGCGCGATCCCCCTTCTTCCTGGACTGGTCAGGAACCTCGCTGGTCGTGCTCCTCTCCGCCGTTGCTGCCGGACTGTGGAGCCTGCGCCGGGGAGAGAGCGCCCTTATGACCCTCTCGCGGTTGACGCCGTTGCTGCTGCCCCTGGCGGACCTGGCGGCGGGCGGTGTGAACGCGTGGCGTGGGCTGGTGTTGCTCGTCGGGGGGCTGGCCCTGACCGTGCGGATGCACCTGCGCCGCCCTCTCCATGCCCGGCTCGCTTCCCTGCTCCTGATTGGGCTGGCCCTGGCCGTGTACCTGCCGGACATCGCGCCGTGGGTGGGGCGGGCCGACACCTTCGAGTTCCAGGTCGTGGCCCCTCGCCTGGGGATCGCTCATCCCAGCGGCTACCCGCTTTACATCCTCATCGGCAAGGCTTTCTCCCTGCTGCCCTTCAGCACCGTGGCCTGGCGGGTCAACCTCAGCGCCGCCGTCTGCGCCGCGTTGGCGGCGGGGGTGCTGTACCTGGCTCTGCGCCAGTGGCATACAGAAGGGGTCTCGGTAGCCTCTGCTATCCCCGCTTTGCTGCTGGCCTTCTCTCCAGCGCTCTGGCCGCGCGCGGTGGAGGCGGAGGTCTACGCCCTGAACGGGCTGTTGGTAGTGCTGGCGCTGTGGGTGGGCGCGCGCTGGGCGACGGGCCGCCTCCCGATCGAGCGCGCGCTTCCCCTCCTGGGCCTGCTGACGGGTCTGGGGATGGCGTCGCATCTCACCCTGGGCGCATTGGGCTTCTTGCTTATCCCCTGCCTGGTTGGGCGCCCGCGTCCCACGTGGCGGAGCCTGACGCTGACGACGTTGCTTTTCGCTGCGGGACTGGCCCTGTACCTCTACATCCCGCTGCGCTGGCCGACGGTCAATGGTGGCGAGACGATGTCCCTGGCCCGCTGGTGGGCCTATGTCACCAACGCTGAGTCCGCTGGCGCGCTGCATCCGCTCGCTTTCCTCAACGACCCCGCCCGCTGGGGCGGGGTCCTGCTGCGCCTGCGACAGCAGGTGGGGTGGGGGGGGCTGGCGCTGGCGCTGGTCGGGCTGGCGGTGCTGGTCCGACGGCGCTGGCCACTGGCCCTGGGCAGCGCATTGGCGCTCGCCGCCTGGGTCTGGTTCGCGCTCTCTTTCTATGTGGCCGACCCTGACTACTCCGCTTTCCTCATCCCTGCCCACGTGGTCGTGTTTTTCTGGCTGGGGGTGGGGCTTTCCGCCGCGCTGGACCTTCTGCGACGTCGGGCGGCTGTGCTTCTGCCGCCAGCCGTGGCCCTGGTCGCGCTCCTGCCCCTCAGCCAGATGTGGCTCACCGGCCCGCTGCTTTCCACAGACCAGGCGCGCGCCGACGATGCCTGGGGGCGGGATGCGCTCAGTCAGGCCATTGCCCCTGGTGCGGCGATCCTGGCCGACAGCGAGAAGTTCCCGCCGCTCTACTACCTGCAACAGGTGGAAGGGCTGCGCCCCGACCTGGACCTGGTGCTCCGTTTCGACGAGGCCGGCTACCGCGAGGAACTGACCACGCGTCTGGCGGCCGGTCAGACCGTCTATCTGGCCCGCTACCTGCCCGGACTGGAGGGGTATGCCCTGCGCTCGTTGGGGCCGCTGGTGGAGGTGGGCCTGACCCCACTCACGGCGCTGCCGGATGGTGTGTCCCCCGTGGGCGCGGGCTTGGGGGATGGGGTGGAACTGGTCGGTTTCGACCTGCGGGAAGGCGAAGCGGGCCAACGCCTGACGTTGTACTGGCGGGCGGTGCGCCGACCGCAAGAGGACCGCGTGGTGCGCCTGCGGCTTGTGGGGGCGGACGGCCGGGCCGTGTGGACCTCCGCCGGCCTGCGCCCGGTGGATGATAACTACCCCACTAACGCCTGGCCTGTTGGCGCGGTGGTGCCCGATGCCCACTTGCTGGCCCCCCCGCCGTGGGTGGCTGCGGGGGAGTACCGCCTCGAGGTCGGGTTGTTCCCCTGCTTCGGGGAGGCTGAAACACCTGTGTGGGTACCCCTGACGACGGTCGGCATTGACGCCCCCGCCGCTCTGGTTCCGCTCTCCCATGCGGCAGCGCTGGCCTTCGACGACATCTGGCTCACCGGCTACGACCTGCCCCTGGAAGCCGTGGCGGCCAGGTCGGTGGTGGTGGACCTCTCGTGGGCGGGGCTGGGAGAGGCGGAGCGGGGCCGTCTCGAGTGGGCAGCGCCGGACGGGGCGAGGGTAGTGGCGGGCAACTTCTGGCTGACGGCAGGGGCGGTGCGCAGTCATCACGTGATCACGGCGCCGCTCGCGCCGGGCGACTATCGCTTGTGGGTGAGCCTGGAGGGGCGTCCGGCGCGCTGCGGCTGGCTGGCCCCGGCACAGGTCGGATGTGAGTTGGGGACGGTACGCGTGCTGCCGCGCGTGGAGGGGTTGGCGAATTTCGACGGGCGCATCCTGTTGCTGACGGCGGAAGCAGGCGGGGAGCGGGTGTGCCCTGGGGGTGTGCTGCCGGTGATGCTGCGCTGGCGCGCGTTGCGTTCCCTGGGCGAGGATTACACCGTCACGGTGCAGGTAGTGGGGCCGGATGGCCGGCTGTACGGCCAGGCCGACTCGTGGCCGGTGCAGGGGACAAGACCGACCTCGGGGTGGGGCGTGGGGGAAGAGATCGTGGATACGTACAGTGTCCGCCTGGCCCCCGACGCGCCGCCGGGCCGCTACCAGGTCATTGTGGGCTGGTACCTGCTGGCGACGATGGAGCGTCTACCGGTAGTGGATGCCACCGGAACGCCTGTTGCCGATCACGCCGTCATCGCTGAAGTGGATGCGTCGTGCCTTCCGTAGGGGCGAAGCGTCTCGCGTCGCACCCAAACCCGCGGGAGGGTGGGCACGTAGGGCGCAAGCCTACTCGTACACCTTCCAGAAAGGCTTCTCCTCCTCCCATCCTGTGCGGAACTCCTCCGGTGCTCTGGCCAGCACGGCCTCGCACTCGGCGGTGACGGTGCCGTCGGGAAGGCGAATCTGACCGGCCACCCGCGCGCCCACGCCGCTGAGCCGTTCTACCCAGCCCACGGCGGTCAGTGGCACGCCAACCGGAGTCGGGCGGCGGTAGTGAATGGTCAGGCGGAGCGTGACCATCAGATTCTCATCGGACGTGTCCAGCATCACCGCTCGCCCAGAGACTTCGTCCAGTATGGCGGCAACAATGCCGCCGTGGACGACACCAGGGTAGCTCTGGTAGGGCTCAGGGACGGTGACCTCCGCCCGCACCTGGTTGTTCTGCCGGTCATTGTAGAAGGCGATATGCAGTCCGATGGGGTTCTGCACGCCGCAGATGAAGCAGTAGCGGGAGTTGGGTTGTTTGTTCATACAGGATAATTGCTCGGCTATCTGGCGCCTGGCGACTGGAGTCGCGCTAAGGCAGGAAGGGCAGGGAGGTACGCACCCCGCGCAGGATCACGGCCATCTCCGCCGCACTGACCAGAGAGTGCTCGCCCTGGAACTCCTGTTTCAGGCTGGCGGACTGAAGGCGAAAGTCGGGTGAGAAGGTGGTGCTAACCCACGCGTCCTCGAAGTGCAGGCGGTCATTCGCCATCGTCAGGCGCGACTCGGAGCCGCCCTCTCGCCGGCAGAGCGTCCTCTGTCCCTCAAGGTGGAAAGCGTTGTCTGCTTCCCGCTCGAACTCCTCCCGGCGCAGGAAGAGGCGGGGCTTGTCGGTGTAGGGCCGGCCCTGATGGACGCAGAAGGTGGCGCAGTTTCCGCACTCGTTGCAGAAGTCGTCCAGGTGGAGGATCTGTCGCGTCTGCTCGATGTGGAACTCGTCTGTGCCGACGACCTCCAGCCGTCCGTTGCGGCAGGCCAGCCGGGGCACAGCCCAGTGGGTGGGCGGGACGGCGTAACTCAGGTTGGCGCGGTTGGGGCAGACCTCGACACACTTTTCGCACACGGCCGAGCATTGCAGGCAGCGGGTTGCTTCGTCCAGCGCTGCCGACTCGTCCAGGGTGGCCTCGATCAGGTCGAAGCCGTGCCGCGCTGCTGGTGGGAGCATGGCTGGCCGATTCTGCGCCGACTTGCGCGCCCGTGCTCGTTTCACCTCCAGGATCTCCTCTGGTGAGAGCCGGGGCTGCTCGATCACCGGCCGGTCGAACGGCAGGCCCAGTTGACGGCAGATCGCTGCGGCGGCGCGGCGGCCGTCGGCACAGGCCGCGATGATCGTGTCCGGCCCGCGCACCGCATCGCCGCCAGCGTAGACCCGCGCGGCGCTCGTGCCGCCGGTCTCCGGGTCTACCGCGATGGCTCCATCCCGCTGCAGGGAGACACGGCTGCCGTCCAGGAAGGCGATATCGGCCTGCTGGCCGATGGCGACGATGATGGCGTCGGCTTCCAGCCGGAAATGGCTGTCGGGGATGGGTTCCGGGCGCCGCCGTCCGCTGGCATCTGGTTCGCCGAGCCGGTTGCGGACACACTCCAGGGCCGCGACCCGACCGTCCTCCAAGAGGATGCGGGCAGGCGAGGCCAACTCTTCTACGGCGACCCCTTCGGCCAGCAGTCCCTCGATCTCCTCCTCGGTGGCGGGCATCTCCCGGAGTGTGCGCCGGTAGACAACGGTGACCATTCCCCCGGTCAGCCGCCGCGCCGTGCGCGCGGCGTCCATCGCTGAGTTTCCGCCGCCGATCACCAGCACATGCCGGCCCAACTCCACATCTTCTCCCCGGCTGACCCGATCGAGGAACTCCAGCGCCGGGTAGACTCCCCTGCCGTCTTCTCCCTCGATGCCCAATCGGGCGCTTCGCTGCGCCCCCGAGGCGACGTAGACGGCGTCGAAGCCCTGTTCCAGCAGACGCTCTGGCGGGACGGTGATTGGCTGGGAGAGGCGGATGTCCACGCCCAGAGCGCGGATGCGCTCGATGTCCGCCTGAACTACCGCCTCCGGGAGCCGGAAGGCTGGGGCGAGGGCAAGCATCCCGCCGGGGCGGTCCCGGGCCTCGAAGACCGTCACCCGGATGCCGTTCAGGGCCAGGTAACAGGCTGCTGCCAACCCCGAAGGCCCGCTGCCGATGATGGCGACATGGTTGGTGGGTTGGTGGGTTGGTAGGTTGGTAGATTGGTAGGTTGGTAGGTTGGTAGATTGGGTTGAGAGGGAATCTCCCAATTTACCAGTTTCCCAATTTCCCAATCTCCCAGTTTCCCAATTTCCCAATTTACCAGTTTCCCAATCTCCCAATCTCCCAGTTTCCCAATCTCCCAATCTCCCACACTCGGCAGCAAATCGTTTGAGGGCGCGGATGGCGACCGGTTCGTCATAGTCGTTGCGGGTGCAGCGGGTCTGGCAGAGGTGGGTGCAGACGTAGCCTGTCACTGCCGGCAGGGGGTTGTGGGCCAGGATGACCTGCAGGGCGCGGTCATATTCGCGCCGGGCGATCAGATAGACATAGGCCGGCACGTCCTGATGAGCCGGGCATGCCTCCACGCAGGGAGCAGTGATGCAGTCAAACAGCCCCAACCCCGATTCGACCTTCGGCAGGCCGTAGCGGTGGTAGCCCTTCTGGTAGCGCGGGTTCGTCAGCGCCTCGGCGGCGGCCCGCTCGAGGTTCGTCAGCCGGTCGCGTGCCAGTTCGTCCAGGCTGGCCGCACCGCGCGCCGCCATCTCCCGCTCCACGTTCTCCAGGTACTGCAGCAGCCGCAAGTAACCACCCGGCTTCAGCAGGTCGCTGGCTACAGTGACGGGCCGCGCGCCGCAAGCCAGGATGGTGGTCACGTTGAGCGCGTCGGCCCCGGCGGAGTAGGAGACGGGGAGCGCCCCGTCGAATTCGTGGGCCAGTTTGTTGAACAGGTTGATCGTCACCGGGTAGAGCGCCCGGCCGGACATGTACATCTCATCGCCTGGCAGCACTCGCCGATGGTTGCTCATCCCCAGCGTGTTGCTCAGTTTCACCCCGAAGGCCAGCCCACGCGCCGCAGCGACGCCCTGCAGGTCGCGGATCAGCGCCACCGCCTGCTCGTAGCGCAGGTCGTGGGCGAAGACGTCATCGGGGATGACGATCTCGCGAAAGCCCAACCGCTCGTGAAGGATGTCCAGCACGGTTTCCTTGCCCAGCAGCGTTGGGTTCAGTTTGACTGTCGTGTGCAACCCGCGCTCCTCCAGCAGGTAACGGCAAATGCGCTCGATCTCATTCGGTGGGCAGCCGTGCATGGTTGAGAGGGTGACATTGTCGGTCACCTGGGAGGGGATGGGCAGGTCGGCGAACTGGGGGAACTGGCAACGCAGGGCGCCCCGGATGGCGGCGAGCGGCTCGGAGGCGTCAGCCAGCGTGTCCATGAAACGGGTCATTGGCGGGCTTTGGATGCCCTCCAGGTTGTAGCCGACGCTCATGTTGAAGACCGTGCCCACGGGGTCGGAGAAGCCCAGCAGATGGTGGAGGATGTGCACCAGCGCCCAGGCCTTGATGTACTCGTCCGCTGACTGCTCCAGCCGCAGTTCCTGCGACCACTCGACGTTGTACCCCTCGTCCTCCATATCTATGCACGGACGCGGGATTTCCAGTTGGTCCATGATCTGGACGGTCTTCAGTTCGATGAACCGCGCGCCGGAGAGCCAGGCGCAGACGATGTTCTGCGCCAGTTGGGTGTGCGGGCCGGCCGCCGGGCCGATAGGGGTGGCGAGGGTGTGGTCGAATATTCGGGACTGGAGGGGGGAAGCGTTTTTGGCGCTCCGTGTCGGGGAAGCCTTACCTCCACCGGGCACGTAGAACAACGCCCGCGGGATGCCGAAAATGGACCCGCTGTGCTCCAGTTCGTCCAGCATCCAACGCAGCAGGACATCGAAGGGTTGGGGGTGCATACGGTCGGACATGTGCCCTCCATACATCGTGGGCGGTAACTGCTCAGCCACCCCACCGCCTGGTGGCGGGTTGAGTCGCCGTAGGGCGACTTAGCGCAGGGTAGGCGTGGCTTCGGCCGTCAGCCTGAGCAGTTGCCGTGGGCGAAGCATTTGCTGCGCGCGGCGCGGCGAAAATGCTTCACCCCTATGACACGAACGGTCGTCCCAGCCCGCCCGGCGGCCGTCCGCGGATCGTTCGGTCAATGGTGCGGGCCAGGCGTGGCGGCAGGAGTTCCAACAGCCGGTCCACTCCCTCGCTGCTGATCAGCAGCAGGGTGAAGATCATCAGCGCAAAGGGAGCGGTGGAGAAGATCTGCGCTGGCACGCTCTGGAAAGCGGGATTGCGCTGCATCATGCTGCCCAGCGTTTTGAGCAGGCCGAACAGATAGACGCCCGCGGCCACCCGCCAGGGGTTCCAGCCGCCGAAGATGACGATGGCCAGGGCGATCCAGCCAATGCCGAAGGTGTGGTGATTGCTCCATCCCAGCCGGACGCTCAGGGAATATGCGGCGCCGGCCAGCCCCACCAGCGCCCCGCCCACCACGCAGTAGACGTAGCGCATGCGGTTGACGTTCACCCCGCGGGCGAAGGCCGACTCCGGCCGTTCACCCACCCCCTGCAGTTTCAGCCCCGGCTGCGTCTTGTAGATGTACCACCAGGCGGCGATGATGGATGCCAGGCTCAGATAGACGACGACGTTTTGGTTGAACAGCACCGGCCCCAGGAAGGGGATGTTGGCCAGGTAGGGGATAGGCGCATGTGGCACCGAAGGTCCCGCCTGACGCACGAACGGGCGGCCCAGGAAGTCGGCCATCTCGGTGCACAACATGGTCATCACGAAGCCCACCGCGACCTGCTGCTGACGCAGAGTGATGCTGGCGAACGCGATCACCAGCGCCACCACCGTCCCTACAGCCATCGCCGCCAGCATCCCCAGGGTCACGCTGCCGCTGATGTAGGCCACAGCGAAGCCGGTCATCGCTGAAAGGGCGATGGAGCCATCTAACGACAGGTTGATCACGCCGCTCTTCTCGGAGATGGTCTCGCCGATGGAGGCCAGTACCACCGGCGACGAGAACGCGACGACAGAGGCGAGGCTCTGGATCAGGAAACTGGTGTCCATAGTTACGGCTGGACCTCCTGTCTTCGTCGCTGGGCCAGCAGGGCGCGCCAGCCGCCGACCAGCATCACGGCGAGAACGACCGATGCCTCGATCACCCCGCCCAGCGCCGAATCGAGCTGCATGTTCAGTTCCAGGCGCGTGCTGCCCACCCCCATAGCGGCGAAGAAGATGGCGATAGGGATCACCCACTGAGGACGGTAGGCGGCGAGAAGGGCGATCAGCAGGGAGAGGTAGCCCATCCCGCCAGAGACCTCTGGAATCAACCGCCCGCGCACGCCGGAGATGACGACCACGCCGGCTACCCCGGCCAGCGCGCCGCAGGCGGCGAAGGCGGTAAGCATGCGCGGTGTGCTGGGGACGCCCAGAACGAAGGCCGAGCGGAAGTTCTTGCCCATCCCCTTGAGTTCCAATCCCCACCGGGTGCCGCGCAGCAGGAAGAAGACCACCACCACGGCCGCCAGGGCCAGGAAGACGGCCAGAGGAGCAACTCGCAGGTTGCCCAGGTGCGGCATCCAGGCTGGCGCAGGGAAGGGGTCAGTACCCTGCATCGTCGCGCCCTCCGCCCGCTTCCAGGGGTTGAAGATCAGCCAGATGAGCAACCCCTGCGCCACGTAGTTGAGGCCCAGCCCGCCGAAGATCTCGTGTACCTTGCCGTAGACCTTGAGCAGGCCGGCCAATGCACCCCACAGGGCCCCGCCCAGCATCCCGGCCAGGATCATCGTTGTCAGCACCGGCACCTGCGGCCAGAGCAGGTTGCGCGCTACCCAGGTAGCGAAAATCGCCCCCATGATGATCTGCCCTTCCACGCCGACGTTCCATAGCCCGGCGGTGAAGGTGATGCACATTCCCGCGGCGCAGAGGATCAGCGGCAGGCAGGCGGTGATGACGTCAGCCCATTTTGCCGGACTCTCGAATGCTCCCTGGAGGATATTGCGGTAGGCATCCAGCGGCGACGCGCCGACGATGAGCAGCAGCAAAGTCGTGAACAGCAGCGCCAAAGGGATCGGCGCCAGGCTCAGCAGGAAGTTCGCCAGTCTGGAATCAGGCTTCATGGGCAGTGAATGAGTTTCAGGTTTCATGTTTCAGGTTTCAGGTGACAGGTACCACGCGTTCCGTTTCACGCCCCCGCTTCCTTCCCCGCGATCAGATAGCCCAACTGCTCCACCGTCGTGCAGCGGGCATCTACGATGGCGGACAGGCGCCCACCGAAAAAGACGGCGATGCGATCCGACCGCTCCAGCAGTTCGTCCAGGTCAGCGGAGATGAAGACAATCGCCGTCCCTTCCTCCCGGCGGGCCAACAACTGTTGCCATATCCAATCGGCGGACTCGACATCCAGCCCGCGGGTGGGGTGCTCCATCAGCAGCAGCCGAAGGTTGGGGGGCAGGAGGGCCAGTTGAGTGCGCTGCTGATTGCCGCCGGAGAGCGCCTCTACGGGGGTCTCCGGCTGGCCGACGATGCGAAACTGTGCGATGTGCTGCGCGGCCCGTTCCTGTTCTGCCGCCCAATCAACGAAGAACGGGCCCTTCCGGTTGGTCAGGGCGAAGTGTTCGGCGATGGTAAGCCCGCCGATCAGCCCCTCTTCCAGCCGGCCCGCAGGCAGGTAGGCGACGCCGGCTTCCAGGAAACGACGGTAGGGGGCGTGGGTCACCACCTGACCGGCCAGGCGAATGCGCCCGGCGGTGACGCGCTCCAGCCCGGCGCAGGCGCGCAGCAGGAGCCGCTGCCCGCTCCCTTCCAGTCCAGCCAGGCCCATCACCTCGCCAGCGTGCACCTCCAGGTTGATTCCCTCCACTACCAGGCGGTCGGACGGGATGCTCAACCCTTCCAGGTGGAGGACAACAGGACCTGGCTCTACCGGCACGCACTTAGGAGGGGGCAGACTGCGCCCGAACATCATCTCGACCAGTCGCTCCACCGGACAGGGCATCTCTGCCTCGCCGGTCACCCGACCGTGCCGCAGCACTGTCACCCGGTGGCAGAGCTGCTCGACCTCCTCCAGTTTATGTGAGACAAAGACCACTGAGCGGCCCTCTTCCTCTGCCAGACGGCGCAGAGTGGCGAAGAGCAATACCCGCTGAGGAGCAGAGATACCGGTGGTCGGTTCGTCCAGGATGATCACCTGCGCCCCCAGGGCCAGCAGGCGGAGGATCTCCAGCTGCTGCCGCTCCCCAACGGTCAGGCTGGTGACCTCGGCGTCAGGGTCGAGCTCGAAATGGAAACGCTGGCCAATCTCCCGCAGCAATGCCCGCCCTCTCCGCCGATCGGGCAACAGCCGCCGGTCAAAGGCGAGCAGGAAGTTATCCAGGACGCGCAGCTGCGGGAAATCCAGCGGGTCCTGGTGGAGCATGCCGATGCCTCGCTGCACGGCCTCGGCAGGAGAGCGGAAGGTGACTTTCTCGCCGTCCACGCGGATCGTGCCGCTGTCGGGGGTCTGGTAACCGGACAGGCACTTCATCAGGGTGGTCTTGCCGGCCCCGTTCTCCCCCAGCAGGCCGTGGATCACGCCAGGCTCGAGGGTCAGGGAGACGCCGTCGTTGGCCCGCACCGGGCCGAAATGCTTGTGAATCTCGATCAGTTCGACGCGCATATCTCTGGTTCGGTGGAGACTTCCGAAGCCTTATAGACTTCGGAAGTCTCCAGAGGTCTCCACTTGCGCTACTCGCTCGGGCCTTCCATGCCCTCGAGCAGTTGATGCATGTACCAGATCTGCTCGTCCGTCGCTACCTCGCCGTCGGCCAGGTAGGGAGTGCCATCCTGGTAGTTCAGCGGGCCGACAAAGAGGTTGATCGAGCCATCGGCCAGTCCGGCGATGAACTCGCTGACCTGGTCGCTCCATTCCTGGGTCATGGCCGGGCCAGGCAGGAAGCCGACAGCGCTCGTGTCGGGGTTGTTGATGTCCGTCCAGTCGGGGCCAGCCCAGATCCAGTCCTGCTCCCAGGTGCCGTTCATCACGGCCTGGATCTCCTGCACGTAGCCCGGGCCCCAGTTGAAGTACGGCACGCCCAGGCAGACGTCGGGAGCCTGGTCGCACGCGTTGACGTAGTCGTAGGGCACGGCGAGGACGCGCTCACCCTGCGCGGCGCGCTGCCCGGCGACGATCAGCGCCTCCGGCGTGTCAATCCCCGACATCAGTACGTCCACCCCGGCGTTGAACAGGTCGTTCGACACCTCGGTGGGATCCTGGGTCACGCCAGGGATGTTGAACCAGAAGCCGATCCAGGAGACGGTGAACTGCAGGTCAGCCGGGTCCAGGCCGCGGTAGTTCTCGTAGCAGTAGCGGGCGCCCAGATAGGCGGAGGCGGCCAGGCGGCGGGTCTCGTCGTTGATCAGCGGACCCAGGTAACCGATATGCCCTGTCTCGGTCGCCAGCGCAGCAGCGCAACCGGCGATCATCTTGCCGTACTCCATGCGGCCCATGTAGTTGCCAACGTTGGCCGGCGCCACGCCGCGCAGCACCTGATCGCCGGAGATGCTGATGAAGACGATGTCCGGGTACATCTCAGCGACCCGGTCGGTGTCCTCCATAAAGGCGTCGGATGTCGTGAAAATGACCCGCGCCCCCTGATCCACCATATCGGCCACGACCTGCTCCAGTGTCGCCTCCGGGCGGTCAGCCGCGTTCAGTTTGTCCAGGTAGACGAAGCGGGTGTTGGGGATCTGCGCCACGGCGTATTCGGCGGCCGTGTAGTGCGCCTCGCTCCAGCCGTGGTCGTTATACGGGCCGACCAGGACGATGCCGAAGACGAACTCCTCCGGCGGCGCCTGGGTAGGGGCTTCGGTGGGTGCCTGAGTGGGCGCCTCGGTAGGGGCCTGAGTGGGTGCCTCGGTGGGTGCCTGGGTGGGGGCGGCGGTGGGAGCCGGCCCACAGGCGGCCAGCAACAGGGCAATGACAGCCATCACGCCCAACATGCTCCACAAGCGCTTTGACATTCTTCACCTCCTTGAAAGGTTCACGGAACGACAGAATTGGGGATTGAACAGACCATCGCTCTTCTGCCCGAGGCCTCACCTCCTTCGTCCCGAGTGTGTAGAGTGTAGCACAATTCTGGCAAGTGGCAAACAGACCACAGACCGCAGACCACAGACCACGGAACACAGAGTACGGTCCGTGGTCCGTGGTCCGTGGTCTGTGGTCCGTGGTCCGTCGTCTGTCGTCTGTGGTCAGTGGTCGGTGATCGCATCGAGCCGCAACAGGTCCTCATACTCCTCCCGCCGGCGGATGAGATGGGCCTGTCCTCCATGCACCAGGACCACCGCCGGGCGACGGGCCAGGTTGTAGTTGCTGGCCAGACTCAGGCAGTAGGCCCCGACGGCGGGAACGGCCAGCAGGTCGCCGGCAACCAGGTGGGGCAGCGCCGCATCGCGGATGAGGATGTCCCCGGATTCGCAGTACCTGCCGGCGATGGTGACCATCTCGCTGGGCGGTTCGTTGGCCCGACTGGCCGCGATGGCCTGGTAACGGGCCCCGTAGAGGGCCGGGCGGATGTTGTCGGCCATGCCGCCGTCCACGAAGACGTAGGTGGGACCGCCGGGGACCTCCTTGCGCGCTCCTACCGTGTACAGGGCCACCCCCGCCGGCCCGATGATCGCCCGGCCCGGCTCAACGGTCAACCGGGGCAGCGGCAGGCCATGACGGGCGACCTCGTTGTGCAACGTGTCCACTATCGCCTCGGCGATCTCCTCTGGCGTCGGGGCCTGCTCTGCGGGGGTGGTGCGGATAGCCCAGCCGCCGCCAGGGGAGATCTCGGCCAGATGCATGCCGTGTCGTTCCGCCATCTGCGCGGCAAACTCGACCATCACACGCACGGTCTGACCATAGGGGGCCAGGTCGTGGATCTGTGAGCCGATATGGGCGTGCAACCCCAGCAGGCGCAGCCCCGGTGTGGTCAGCGCCGCCTGTACCGCTGCCTCTGCCTGCCCGTCGGCGATGGGGAAGCCGAACTTGGAGGCCACCCCGCCGGTGGAGATATGGGCGTGTGTCCGTGGCTCCACCCCAGGGGCCAGACGGAGCAGGATCTCGACCGGGCGGTCTCGCGCGGCAGCCAGGCGACCCAGCAACGCCAGTTCGTGGAAGTTGTCCACCGCGATGCGACCGACGCCCCAATCCAGCGCCATCTGCACTTCGTCGAGGGACTTGTTGTTGCCGTGGAAGCAGACCCGGTCTGGCGGAAAGCCTGCAGCGCGGGCGACGGCCATCTCGCCGCCGGAGACCACGTCCAAACCTAATCCCTCCTCGGCGATGATCTGGGCCACGGCGCGGTTGAGGAAGGCCTTGCCGGCGTAGAGGATGCGGCTATCGGGGTGACGGCGCTCGAAGGCGGCGCGGAAGGCGCGGCAGCGATCGCGCAGGGTCGCCTCGTCGAAGACGTAGAGGGGCGTGCCGAACTGGGCGGCCAGGTCGCAGCAATCACATCCCCCGATTTCCAAATGGCCGTGGGCGTCAGTCCGGGCAGTGATCGGCAGGCTCATTCGACGAAAAGGGGCACGAAGTCGAACTTCTCCACATCCACCAACCCCCGGTCGGTCAGTTTGAGCGCCGGGATGACCTCCAGAGCCAGAAAGCCCAGGCTCATAAAGGGGTCGTGCAGGGGAGAGCCCAGGTCATGGGCGGCAGCCACGAGACGGTCCATCTGCTGACGTACCACTTCCAGCGGCTGGTCGGACATCAGGCCGGCGATGGGCAGGGGGACAGCGGCCAGCACCTCGTCACCGGCAGCGGCGACCAATCCGCCGCCCATCTGGCCCACGGCGCGGACGGCGGTGTGCATCGAACCGTCGTCGCAGCCGGCGACGATGAGGTTGTGCGCGTCGTGGCCTACGCTGCCGGCCAATGCCCCGCGCTGCAGCCCCAGCCCGCGCACGAAACCCAGTCCGATGTTGCCCGTGCCGCGGTGACGCTCGATGACGGCGATCTTGAGCAGGTCGCGCGCGGGGTCGGCGACGGCCTCTCCGTCTCGCACGCTGATCTCGTCTACCAGGTGTTCGGTGAGCACCTGGTTGGGCACGACACCGATGACCCGCGCCCTTCGACCCTGGGCGGGGATGGCGAGGCTCAGCCGCTCCCAATCCACGCGCACCGTGCCGCGCACCGGCGCTTCGTCCGCAGCCGGGAGTGGCCAGGCTTCCGTCGGCTGGCCGGAGCGGGCCGCCAGCCGCCCGGCGCAGAAGACCATCTCCGGGCGGAAGTCGCGCAGGTCGGGGAGTACCAGCAGGTCGGCCCGTCGGCCAGGGGCGATCGCGCCCCGGTCGTGCAGGCGGAACCATTCGGCGACGTTGAGGGTGGCCATCTGGACGGCGGTGACCGGATCCAGCCCTTCGGCGACGGCCAGGCGGAGGAGATGGTCGAGGTGACCCTCATCCAGCAGGTCGGCGGGGTGGCGGTCGTCGCTGCAGAAGGCGCAGCGGCGGCTGTTCTGCGAGGTGACGGCCGGCAGCAGCGCGTGCAGGTTTCTGGCGGCGGTGGACTCGCGGATGAAGACGATCATGCCGGCGCGCAGCTTCTCCGTCATCTCCGCGGCGGTGGTGCACTCGTGGTCGGAGCCGGGGCCGGCGGCGACATACGCCTGCAGCCACCTGCCGCTGATGCCGGGGGCATGGCCGTCAATCACGCGGCCCTGGAAGGCGACCAGTTTCTCCAGCGCGCCGGGCAACCCCAATACCGCCCCCGGCACGTTCATGAACTCGGCCAGTCCGACCACGCGGGGCAGGTCGGCCAGGGGGAGCAGGTCCGCAGCGCTCAGTTCAGCCCCGGCGGTGCCAAGAGGGGTGGCCGGGACGCAGGAGGGCAGGTTGACCAAGACGGTCAGCGGCAGTCCCTCCGACGCGGCCAGCATGTAGCGGATGCCGGCGGCGCCAGCGACGTTGGCGATCTCGTGGGGGTCGCACACCACGGTGGTGGTGCCGCGGGGGACGACGGCGCGGGCGAACTGGAGGGGAGTGACCATAGAGGACTCGATGTGGACGTGGGCGTCAATGAGGCCGGGGCAGACGAATCGCCCCGCCAGGTCCATGGTCTCCCGCGCCGCGTAGTCGGTCCCCAGGCCGACGATAGTGTCGCCGGAGATGGCGATGTCGGTCTCGACAATCTCGCCGGTGAAGACGTTGACCACCCGGCCGTGGCGTAGCAGCAGGTCGGCCGGTGTGTCGCCGCGGGCGATGGGCAACAGGTCTGCAAGTTCCATCTCTCTCTCCTGCGCATCAATCTCTTCGAAGGTCCGTGGTCTGTCGTCTGTGGTCCGTGGTCCGTCGTCCGTGGTCTGCCGCCCGTGCCAGGAACCGCCCACGTCCGCGGCGGGCCTGGAAGCGGCCCTGGTGGAAGATCACCTGGCCGCGGGCGATCGTGGTGCGCACCTGACCCTGGGTGATGATGCCCTCGTAGGGGGTGTAGCCCGCGTGGTGGTGGAGGAGGGCGGCGCGGATGGGGGACTGCGGGCGGGGGTCGTAGATGACGATGTCGGCGTCGGAGCCGGGGAGGAGAGCGCCCTTGCGGGGCCAGAGGCCCCAGGTGCGGGCGGGGTTGGTGGAGAGGAGGCGGGTCAGGTCGGGCCAGGAGAGGCGGCCGTTGGCGACGGCGGTGGCGACGAGGGGGAGGAAGGTTTCCAGTCCTGGCAGGCCGCCGGGGGTCTGGGTGAAATCGTCCTTAGCCGTCTTCTGTTCCTTCGCGTAGTCACAATGGTCAGTCGTCAGCAGGTCCACTTCCCCGGCGGTTACCCACGCCCAGAGTCGCTCCGGTTCCCCCGGGTCACGCAACGGCGGCTGGAGGATGTACCGCCACGGCTCCGGCCCCTCATAGGCGGTGCTGTCCAGCCAGAGGTACTGCGGACAGGTCTCGCAGGTGGCGGTCTGTCCGCGCGCCCGCGCGTCGGCGACCAGGGCAACGGCGCGGGCGGTGGTGCAGTGGACGATGTGCACCGGGCAGCCGGCTCGCCAGGCCAGGTCGAGCACCCGTTCGACCGCCTGCTCTTCTGCCAGAGCGGGGCGGGAGCGCCCGTGGTCGCGCCAGCGGGTCTCTCCGGCGGCCACCAGCGCGGCGATCTGCGCCGTCACCTGTTCGTCGTCCTCGCAATGCACCAGCGGGAGGATGTCCAGGGGGGCGCAGGCTTCCATCAGCCGCAGGATGGTCTCGTCGTCGGCGTAGTAGTTGGGGCGGTAGGTGGTGTAGAGTTTGATGCTGGGGGTGCCCAGTTCGAGCAGGTCGGCCAGTTCTCCCTCGCGGCCCGGCGGCAGGTCGGTGACCATCACGTGCAGGCCGTAGTCAATTACCGCCTCGCTGAACTCGGCGCGTCGGGCCTCCACCGCCTGGCGCAGCGTCTGACCAGGAAATTGGGTGGCGAAATCCACGACGGTGGTCACCCCGCCACATGCGGCGGCGCGCGTGCCGATGAAGGCGTTGTCGGTGGTGCGGTAGATGCCGGTGTCCAGGGCAATATGCGTGTGCGCGTCCACCACGCCGGGCAGGACCAGGCAATCGGTGGCGTCCAACATCTGCGTGTCCTGCGCTATCGGCAGGCTGTAGCCGATGGCCTTGATGCGTTCCCCCTGCACCAGCAGGTCGGCCTGTTGGAGCCCTTCGGGTGTCACCAGAGTGCCGCCCTGGATGAGCAACGTGGCGGTGGAAGGCTGTCGGCGGGTCATGATGACACCATCTCCCGTGCGATGCGGTTGTGACGTTCGATCACCGGCCCCAGGTCCACGGTCATCAGGTGGCCGTCCTCCACCACCACCCGTCCGGCGACGACCACCAGGTCCGCCCGCTGTGGCGTGCAGAAGACCAGCGCTGCCAGCGGGTCGTGGAGCGCGCCAGCGTAGTCGAGCCGCTGCAGGCGGAAAGCGATGCAGTCGGCGGCCATGTTGGGGGCCAGCGCGCCGATGTCGTCGCGGCCCAGCACCGCCGCGCCGCCGCGGGTGGCCAGCCATAGCGCCTCGCGGGCGGAAAGGGCTGCGGGGTTGCCGCCGACCCGCTGCAGCAGCAGCGCCTGGCGCGCCTCGGCCAGCATGTGCGAACTGTCGTTGCTGGCCGAGCCATCCACCCCCAACCCCACCCTGACCCCGGCGTCCAGGTAGGCGCGCACCGGAGCGATGCCGGAGGCCAGGCGCATGTTGGAACTGGGGCAGTGGCATACCCCTGTACCGGTACGGGCCAGGAGGCCGATCTCCGGTCCGTTGACGTGTACCCCGTGGGCATACCAGACGTCGTCGCCTACCCAACCCAGGTCTTCGGCGTACTCCACCGGTCGCCGGCCGAACTGTGCCAGGCAGAACTGCTCTTCGTCCAGCGTCTCCGCCAGGTGGGTGTGGAGGCGGGCGCCGCAGGCGCGGGCTAATGCCGCCGATTCGCGCATCAGGTCAGGCGTCACCGAGAAGGGGGAGCAGGGAGCGACGACGATGCGCAGCATGGCGTAGCGGTTTGCGTCGTGATAGGTCTCGATCGCCCGCTGAGTATCCTTCAGGATGAAGGGTTCCTCTTCGACTACGCGGTCAGGGGGGAGGCCGCCCTTGCTCTCCCCCAGGCTCATCGCTCCGCGGCTGGCGTGGAAGCGGATGCCGATCTCCTGGGCGGCGCGGATCTCGTCATCAATGCGGCAGCCGTTGGGGTAGATGTAGAGATGGTCAGAGGCGGTGGTGCAGCCGGAAAGCAGCAACTCCGCCAGCCCGACCAGGGCGCTGGTATAGACCGCTTCAGGGGTGAGGTTGGCCCAGATGGGATAGAGGGTCTTCAGCCATTGGAAGAGGGTGGCGTCCTGGGCTGCCGGCACCGCGCGCGTAAGGGTCTGGTAGAGATGATGGTGGGTGTTGACCAGGCCGGGCAGGAGGATCATGCCACGCGCGTCCACAACCCGCTCGGCGTGAGCGGGCAGGGTGGTACTGGGCCCCACCTGCTCGATGACCCCGTCGCGGGCGAAGAGGCCGCCGTCGGGAATGCGACGGTCGGCGTCGTCCATCGTCACCAGGAGGTCGGCGTTTCGTATCAACAGGGTCGTCACAGCATCTCCTTTGGTTCGGCCTGTGCCTATGGTAGGAGGATTGCACTCAAGCGGGGTCGCCCGGTTTGGACAGCGAACTGGACGGGGGAGTGGTGCTGTCATCTTCGCCGCTGACAGTCCAGTAGCGGATGCCCGCAATCTGCACCATCTGCTCCCTGGCAACGGGGTTGTGATCGCAGTCCTCAAGGCTGATATCGTAGAAGCCGGCGGGGAGCGTGAAGGTGTAGACCTGGCCATCGGGGATCACGTCCGTTCCCAGCCGGTCCGTCCAATCACCGCCGCCCAGGATGTCCATATAGGCATAGCAGATCGTCTGGCCGGACTGGTTGTGCAGGATGACCGTGGCCGTCTCGACGGTAGGGGACGGCTTGGGGGGCAGGATATGCCATTCGTACGAGTCGCTGATCTCGACGTCAAAGCGCTGGTCCAGCACGTTGTGCTGACAGTCCTTTGCAATGAGGTCGTAGATGTCAGGCTCTACGAAGAAGGCGCGCTGTGCTCCTGCAGCGATGGTGTCGGTACCGAGCAGGTCCTCTGGCCAGGCGCCGCTGGTGATGGAAACAATGTAGACATAACAGACCGTCTGGCCAGAGATGTTGTAGAGGATGACGGTGGAGGGCGGGTTATTGGATACTGGTGGAGGAATCGAGGCTGGGGGAGCGCACGCCGCCAGGCTGGCTGCGGCCAGAAGGGCTATCGTCACGCAGAACCGCTGAATGGCCATCTCTCACCTCCCCTCTCTGGTTTTGCGGGCAGTTTAGCACATCTGCGTGGAGTAGACAAGTCCGCTTCATCTGCCAGATCCGCCGACCCTCTCCAGCCGTTTCGGGCGCAGTCTCCGATCAGCACGGTAGCGGGAGACCATCCAGAAAGGGAGCGTTGCGGAAAACCCCACTTGTGGTACACTGAGGAACGATTCCAAGAAAGGAGAAGAGAAAGTGAATCAGACTGCGTTGCTGCTCGTCTTCATCGTGCTGATGGTCGGCTTCATGTTCTGGAGCCAGTGGCGCTCGCGCAAGCGTTACCAGGAGCGCATGAGCGCG
>DAOTYX010000090.1:0-10109 GCA_034434635.1 Anaerolineae bacterium
TCGTCGTCTTCGCCTTCGCCGCACCCTACTACCTGGACACCACCGAGATCTCGAAACTGTCCGCCTACTTCGGCCTCTACAGCCCCACCCCACCCTTCGTCGAGGCGGCGGTGCGCGCCCTGTTCGACGAGTTCCCCGTCACCGGCGCATCGCCCGTCTCTGTGGCTGGCATCAACTACGAGATGATCGTGCAGACCCAGCCCAACCCGGCCCAGACCATTCAACTCTACTACGAGGTCGTCAGCGGACCCCCTGGCGAGGCCACCCCCTCCCCGGCCACCCCCCAGCCAATTGACAAAGGGGACACCGTGCGGCTGTGGACGAGCGCCATCGTGGACCGCAACGGCCATCCGGTGCCCGACGGCACGCCGGTGGAGTTTATCTTCACCTACCCCCAAGAAGGGCTGGAACACTCCGTACAGGTCACGACGCGCGATGGCATCGCCGAGACTGCCATTACCCTGGACCGTGTGGGGCAGTTGCAGATTTCGGTGCGCGCTGAGCCGGTGCCGCGCGCGGTGCGGCTGGAGATGGACATCCGCGAGGGGGAGCCGGCGGTGATCATCCCCATCAACCCCACGCCCACGATCACGCCGACAGCGACACTCCCGCCCACGCCGCCGCCAACCCCAGAAGCGACCCCCACCCCAGCCACGCAGGCCAGCCCGGTGGGGACCGGTGGCAGGGACAGGGTCCGCTGGGGCGATTTCGTGTTGGGGGTGGTCAGTACAGCCTTGGCCGCAGCGTTCGGCTACATCCTGCAGTGGCGACGGCAGCAGCCCGCGGCCAGAGCGCTGCGCACCGGCCTGTGGTGTGTCGTCGGGGGTCTGGTCGCCTACATCTGCCTGGCCCTGGGCCTGCCGGGGCTCAGTTGGGTCCACGAACGGGCCGGCGGATGGGCTGTGGTCATGCTGGTACTCATCGGGGCAGCGGTGCCTCTGACCATCACTCTTATCAGGGAGACGGTCAGAGCAGAAGGGTGAACAGGAAGGCCAGAAGCAGCAGAGCGGCGGCGAACACCAGCAGGCCGATGTTCTCGGTCACGGCGCGCCACCTCTCCTCCCGCGCCGGGACCATCACCGCCAACGAGTCGCCGAACGAGGTGGCGCGGAGCATCGCCCGGAAGGCCGCGACGGTGGGGGGGCGGTCATCAGGGTGCATGGCGATGGCAGCCATAACCGCGCGCGCCGTGGGCAGCGAAACACGGGGATTGAGTTGCCGCAAGGGAATCAGGGCGTCGGGCTGCAGAAAGCGCTGTTTGGCGTCTGCGGGCGGTTGCCCGGTAAGGAGGTGGTAGAGCGTCGCCCCCAAGGCATAGAGGTCGGAACGGACATCGGTGTGGCCCGCATCGCCCCCGTACTGCTCCAGCGGAGTGTAGGCCACCGTCCCGCGGCCCTGCAACACGGTCACCGTGCGCGCGTCATCCGCAGCCAGCAGCTTCACCAGGCCGAAGTCCACCAGTTTGACCAGCCCGCTGGGCGTCTCCTTGATGTTGGCCGGCTTGATGTCCCGGTGCAGCACCGGCGGGTCCTGAGAGTGGAGATACTCGAGCGCGTCGCAAAGCTGCTCGGCCCAACGCAACACTCGCCGCTCCTCCAGGGTGCGCCCGGCGCGAGTCTCCTCCTCCAAGATATGACGCAGGTCGGGCCCGGCGACGAAATCCATCACCAGATACTCCCGCCCTTCGTGGGTGAAGTAATCCGAGACCTTGGGGAGATTGGGATGATCGAGGCGCGCCAGGATGCTGGCCTCGCGGTGGAACTGCCGCTGGGCCTGAGCCATCACCTCTGGCGGCAGGTCGGGGTCGGGACGGATCTCCTTCAGGGCACAGACGCGCCCTTCCAGCAGCAGGTCGGCGGCGCTGTAGACCGCGCCCATCCCCCCCTGCCCTACACAGGCGATAACCTGGTAACGGTCGCGCAGGACCGTTCCCGGCGGCAGCAAGCGGGCCACGAATTCTCTCCTCCTTTGTGCGGTCGCGGCGGACAGGGACGACGGGGCCAATCGCCCTGTTCCGCCCGAAAGACGCAAGTCATGATAAACGAGACGGCAGTTCTGTCAAGGAGGCAGCGTGAACAGACCAACAGAAGTTCCCATGCTGGTCGTTTACGAAGGGGAGTCGGCCGGTCAGCGATGGCTCGTTGAGGGAGAGAGCCTGCTCATCGGCCGGGGCTCAGACTGCGATGTCGTCTTGCCTGAACGCCAGGTCTCTCGCCATCACGCACGCATCGAAAGAGGCCCAAACGGTGTCTACCTCCTGCGTGACCTGGGCAGCAAGAACTGCACCTACCTGAACGGGAAGCCGTTGGGAGAAGAGCCCGTGCCTTTGCATGACGGGGATGAGATTCAGATCGCCCTGTGCGTGAAGATGGGCTTCGTGGGCGCTGACGCGACCCTGCCCCTGGGGGCGGAGGTCTCCCCCCGCGGCCTGCACGTGGACCGCGCCAGCCGGCGCGTCTTCGTCAACGGCCAGGAGGTGCTACCGCCCCTCTCGCCGGCCCAGTACCGCCTGTTGACCGGCCTGCTCGACGCCGACGGGAGGGTCGTCTCACGAGAGGAGATCGTCAACCTGGTGTGGGCGGACGAAGCAGCAGAGGGCATCTCGGAGCAGGCGATTGACGCGCTGATCCGTCGCCTGCGGGAGCGGTTGACCAGCCTGGACCCCACCCACACCTACATCGTGACCGTGCGGGGGCATGGTCTGCGACTGGAAAACCGCTGACGGTTTTCACCGCCGAGGCGCAGAGCAGGGGCGTTCCCATCGCCCCTGGCGGGCCCGCTGACAGCGCTCTGCGGCAGAGGTTATGCCGCAGAGGCCATGATGCGTGCGGCAGCCACTGCCGTCGCCATCCGCCGGGCGGCCTCCTCATCCCCTCGCTCTCGCAGGTCTGCCTCTGTCTGCTCCATCATCTCGATGAGGGCGGGGGTCAGTATCTTCCGGTTCTGCTCCAGCAGCCGCCGCCTCTCCCCCTCATCCTCCGTCTCCAACAACTGCGTCACGAGCAGCAGTTCGGGCGGGATGGCCTCCTGCAACAGACGTGTCGTGATCTCCCAGATCTCCTTCCAGCGGGCCAGGAACGCGTCGTCTCCGTCTTCCTGCGCGCTCTCGATGTGCGCCTTCAACAACCCGAAGAAGAGCTCATCCAGATCCGCCACGCGACGGCGTGCCAGCAGTTCAGGCTTCTCCGTCACGAAAAGGTCGCGCAGCAGGGCTTCTTTATCCTCCACTACCTGACGGGCCTGCGCCTCGATCTCCTGGCGGTACTCCATCACCTCTTTGCGCAACGCCTCCAACCGGGTCCGCTCGGCGGCGTCAGCGGACGCCTCGATGCGCTGGGTGATCAACTGGAAGAAGAAGTAGTCCAGCAACGGCCGGGCCATCGCCACCAGCGCGGCGCGACCCTCCCGGTCAGTGCGCAGCAGCAGTTCCAGCAACTTCTCCCGCGTGGGCTCGGCGCGCAGTTCATGGAAGGCGGCAGCACGGGCCTTCAACCGCCGACCGGCGGCCGTATGCTCGAGGAGCATCACACGCAGGTCGCTCAGGCGACGGACGATCTCCTCCTGCCCGGCGGCCTCCCATTGCGCGATGTAGAAGGTCATCTGCTGGAAGAACGCCTCGTCTATAGACGTCTCTTCCTGGTGGGCCAGCGCCACTGCCTCCTCTGGGGAAGCGTCCAGCAGGCGCTGCAGCAATTCGGCCCGTTTCCGCTGCGCGTCCAGCATCTCCTGGGTGATGCCCTCTGCCTCCATGACGCGCTTGATGATGCTGTCGTAGGTGAAGAAGACCTGCGGATTGAGGAGATACCCCTTACGGAGTTCGGGCGGCAGGTCGTTCATCAGCGTCCGCGTCAGCGTGCCGATCACCTGCTGGCGCTCCAGGTCGCTTCGCCCGGCCTCCATCGGCATGAAGACCAGCGCCAGTTCCTTCGTCGGATCGTAGTACAGAAAGGGGAGGTTGAGCAGGCCCATCGTGCGACAATGAGGGCAGACCGCCAGATTGACCTGACCGGCGAGCAGACGCCCCCGCGCCGAGGGGTCCACCTCCGCATCCAGAATCTGCTCGACAGGCATGCTGAAGGGTTGCTTGCAGGAGGGACAGTTGACTCTAGCCAGCATCTGAGACATAGGAGTTCCTTTCTTGCTCTTCTTCTTTCGGTGCGCGGGGCAACGTGAACGAGATCGCGGTGCCCTGGCCAGGCTCGCTTTCCACCCAGATGCGACCGCCGTGCGCCTCGACAATCGCCCGGGCCAGATATAGCCCCAGGCCGGCGCCGTACGTCTCGCGGCTGAGGGGCCCTTCCACGCGGTAGAACGGCTCGAAGATGCGCGCCTGCTCAGTGACCGGGATACCTGCCCCCTCGTCGGTAACGGTAATGACCACCTCATCCGGTCGAATCTGCCCCAGGATGCGCACCTGTCCCCCCTGTGGGGAGTACTTGATCGCGTTGCTCACCAGGTTATTGAGCACCTGCTCCAATCGTCCAGGGTCACCCAGTACAACAGGGAACCCGCGCGGGAAACCGACCAGCAGTTCGTGTCGTGTCGTCTGGCTCCCGTAGCGCTGCGCTACACGCTGAGCCACCTCTTCCAGGTCCACCCGCTCGAAGTGCAGGGAAAGCGCCCGCGCCTGCAGCCGGGAAGCATCCAGGAGATCATTGATCAACGCATCCAGCCGACGGGCTTCCTCGCTGATGGCTGTCAACCCCTCACGCAGCATGTCCTGGTCCCAACAGGCGTCCGGGCGGTTGAGGGTCTCGGCATATCCCTGGATGATCGTCACGGGCGTCTTCAGTTCGTGCGAGACGACGGAGACGAAGGTGTTCTTGAGCCGATCCGCCTCGCGGAAACGGCTGATGTCACGCACGTTGGCGATGATGTTGACCAGCCGCCCCTCACGATCCAGCAGGGGGGCATAAGTGATGCCGACGCTGGCCGTGCCGCCGTTGCGCCGTTGCAGGTCCCCTTCCACGTACAGCGGGCTGCGCGGGCCGCCGTCCGTCGTCACCGGCCACCCCCCCGCGATCGCCTGCGACAGGTCCATCCGCGTCTCCAGCCGCCGCCACTTCACCACCTCGTCGTGATGGCGGCCGATGACCTCAGATGCCGCCCATCCGGTCAGTTCCGCCAGCGCACGGTTGAAGATGGCGATCCGCAGGCCGTTGTCCAGTACCATGACCCCATCCGCGCTGTACTCCAGGATGGCATCCAGCCGGCGCTTCTCGTAGGACAACTGCTGGTAAAGCTGAGCGTTGTGCACGGCGATGGCCGCCTGGTCGGCGAAGGTGGTCAACACCTGGCGCTCGGACGGGGTGAACGGGGTGCCGTAGACGCGGAAAGCGTAGAGCACACCGATCAGGTCGCGGCCGATGGACATCGGCAGGGCGACCACCTGCCGCAGCGGCAGCCCCGTCTGCAGCGCGACCTGCTCCAGTTTGGCCGCCAGGCCGGGAATGAGGAAGTCGGTGCGGTCGGCCCGCTCGGGGATGTCCGAGAGCAGCGCGGAGAAGTAGCCGAGGAGACGGACCGGCAGGCCGTAGGAGGCGCGGATGACGAACCCTTCGCCAGGCTGTCGCAGAGCGATAAAGGCCGCCTGCCCCGAGAGCAGCTCTGTAGCCGCCTCGAGGACCAGCCTCAAGACGGCATCCAGATCAAGTCGGGCAGTCAGCGCCTGGCCGATGTTCAGCAGGTACTCCCACTGACGGGAGGTACGGAAAACAGGGAACAACGTCACCTCAGGATAGATGTGCCTCGATGGCTTCCACCAGGTTAGCCTTGGGCCGGTAACCGATCCACCGACCGGCCTCGGCGCCATCCACAAAGAGGATCAGCGTGGGAATGCTCATCACCCCCAAACGAGAGGGGACTAGCGGGTTCTGGTCCACATCGAACTTGACCACGCGCAGGCGACCGTCGTACTCGTGGGCGATCTCCTCGACGATCGGCGCAATTCTCCGACACGGGCCGCACCACGCGGCCCAGAAATCCACCAGGGTTGGCAGGTCGGCGTTGATCACCTCCTCCTCAAACGTCTCGTCCGTCACCTCGATCATCCTTCACTCCTGAGTTGGATTACCCGCGCTGCAGATCCCCGCCTGTAAGGAGCACAGCGCCCCCTGAAAACAGGTCGGGATAGCGCGGACGTGGAGAGGACATTATCCTACACTGACGGCCACCTGTCAAGGACGGCCGCGACGCCAGCGGCCAGGTCATCCAGCGCGAAGATGCGCCGCTCCGCCTCCCAGCGCGCCTTCACCTCTGCCCCGCCGGCCTCCAGGCTCCGTCGCCCGACCGTGACCCGCACCGGACAACCGATAAGGTCGGCATCGGCGAACTTCACCCCGGCGCTTTCGGGCCGGTCATCGAAGAGCACGGCGTAGCCCGCCGCGCTCAGCAGGCCGTACACGCGCTCAGCGGCCTCCGCCTCCACACCGGACGCGGCCAGGCCGACCAGATGGACATCAAACGGCGCCAGCGACGGCGGCCAGATGATGCCATGGTCGTCATGATGGACCTCGATCACCGCCGCCAGCAGTCGCTCGATGCCGATGCCGTAAGAGCCCATCACGATCGGTTGCTCCTGGCTGTTGGCGTCGAGATAGGTGACCCCCAGCGCCTGGGCGTAGCGCGTGCCCAGTTTGAAGCAGTGACCCAGTTCAAGGGCTGGCTCAACGATGAGAGCCTGTTCACAACGAGGACACAGGTGCCCGGTTCGGGCCTGGGCCACGTCGGCCAGCAGAGTGACATCGAAATCGCGCGATGGATTGACCCCCACCAGGTGGTGACCTTCCCGGTTGGCCCCGGCCACGAAGTTGGCCCCGACCTGGATGGAGCGATCAGCCACCACCAGCAACCCCTCGCCCATCAGCGTCGGACGCACCTTCAGACCCACCGGCGACGCGTAGCCTGGCTCGGCACCGGCAGCACGAATCTCGTCGGCGGTGCCTGGACGCAACGTCCCACCGCCCAGCGTGTTCAACAGGCGGGTCTCGTTGACCTCCAGATCGCCGCGGATGACCACGAAAAGAAGCGTCGGTGGCGAACCGAGTGGTTGCCAGGTGTAGAAGACCGCCTTCAACGTTCGCCAGGTGGGGACGCCGACGAAGGCAGCCACATCGGCGATGGTAGGGCAGTCCGGCGTGGCGACGAGGCGCATCTCTTCTGGCGGGTCGTCGGGGACCAGCGGGAGCCGGAACCGGGCGCACTCGGCATCGGCCGCATAGCCGCAAGCCGGACAACGGACCAGCAGATCCTCACCGACGGGATGAGGGAGCATGAACTCATGCGAGCCGGCCCCGCCCATCATTCCCGTATCCGCCTCGACCGGCACGGAAGGGAGGCCACAGCGGGCGAAGATGCGCCGGTACGCCCCCAATATCTGCGGGTAGAAGCGATCCAGGTCGGCAGCGTCGGCGTGGAGGCTGTAGGCATCTTTCATCTGGAACTCGCGCGCGCGCAGCAATCCTCCGCGTGGACGCGGTTCGTCGCGCAGTGTGGTCTGGATGTGATAGACCACGCGAGGCAGATCGCGGTAGGAGCGCACCTCACGGCGGGCCAGCTCAGCGACAACCTCCTCGTGCGTCATCGCCAGGGCATAGCGCCGGCCACTGCGGTCCTCCAGGCGCATCAGCGCCGGCCCCGCCGTCTCCCAGCGGCCGGTAGCCTGCCACAACTCCGCCGGATTGAGCACCGGCATCAGCATCTCCTGCGCCCCGATGGCCTCCATCTCCTCCCGCATAATGGCCTCGATGCGCCGGAGGACCCGGTAACCCAACGGCAGGAAGGCGTAGACCCCCGCCGCGAGCGGGCGAATCAACCCCGCGCGCAACGCCAGGCGGTGACTGGCCGATTCCGCATCCCCCGGCGCTTCACGCAGGGTGTTGCCGAAAAGCACATCAATCTTCATCTCTCATCCGTGGTCCGTGGTCTGTGGTCCGCTTCAAGCACTCCAAGACCACATCCAGGACCCTCTCGGGCGACAGCCCGTCTGTCTGTACCACCAGATCTGCATGAGCGCGGGCGTGGGCCAGCCGGGTCATCATCGCCTCCCAGAGCCAGAGGGGCATCTCTCGTCCTAACCGCTCGCCGGCCACTTCGCGGGAGACGTCCAGGAAGATCAGCCGATCGGGTCTGGTCAGTTGCTGCCACATCGCCGGGGCATAGGAGTGTTCCTGAGCCACCTCACGCGCCGACACGCCCCGTTCGCGCAATGCCGCGACCAGACGGCTCTTGCCCGCCCCACAGGGGCCGACCACCGCTACTCTCTGCCCCTGCGTCGGCTGAAGAGGCCGCTCCGGCGAGGTGGACACGCCCCCTCCCCCACGTTCATCTGGCTCAGACAGGCCAGCGCCTCCAGCGTGCCGAAGACCACGATGCGGTCCCCAGCCGTCAACACCTTATCCGCCGCCGGGTGCATATCCACCCCCGTCGGACCCTCATGGAGGATTACGGACAGATCAGCCTCCTGCTCCACGGCTCCGACCGTCCGCCCCACCAGCGAGGAGCCCTCTGCCACCGTGATCCGGCTGACGTTCAAGAGCACATCGTTCACATAGAAGGAGTACTCGATCGCCGCACGGGTAGCAGCAGCCGCCAGGGCCGGAGCGGCCAGGGCCGAGGTGCTGAAGACGGTCTGAATGCCGAAGCCCTGTCGCACGTCATCCGCCAGTGCCTCGTCGAACATCCGCATGACCACGCGGATGGTCGGGTTGGCCTGCCGCGCCTCCAGGGCGATCTGCAGGTTGGTCAGGTCGTCACCCGTGCAGGCCACCACAGTGGCAGCCTCCTTGATCCCGGCTTTCTCCAACAGGCCCCGGTCGCGGGCGTCTCCTACCACCACCGGCACCTTGTTTTTCCGGATCCGCTCGATGAAGAAGGACTGAGGGGCAATCTCTACCCCCACCACATCCTGCTGCATCCTGAGCAGATGGCCTGCCACCCGGTAACCTACCTTGCCCAGGCCGCACACGACGATATGGTTGCGATAGGTCGAAGCCACAGCCGCCTCCCATACATCTCTGCGCTCCTGTCGGGCAAACAGCGCCGTGGTGAAGCGCACGACCCCCTCGACGGCCACCACAATCCCCAGAAATGGCCACAGGAAATAGACCGCTTGCGCCAGGGGATGGACAGGGTAAGCGAGGGTCGTCTCGAAGAACATCAGTTTGACCACCGCGTCCATCGCCTCCATCCAGCGCAACGGCGGGCTGTATGTCAGGCGCAGAACAACGGTCCCCACCACCAGCAGGAGAATGAAGAACAACAGCGTGAGACGAAAGCGGCGGACAAGGACCCAGGTGTCACGCAGATAGGCGCGGACAAGACGAGGCAGACGGTTTTTGTTCATGAGATCGGCAGATGAACTGACAGCCGTCGCACCTGTCCCCCCTCGTCGGGGCGGACCCACAGCACCAGCAGGCTGATGTCGTCGTGCGGACGGTGCTCCTCCAGGGTCAGCGCCCTCTCCAGCAACGTGTCGGCGATCTCCCGGGCGCTGCGGGCGGTCGCCGCCGCCTCCAGGAACGCCGCCGGCACGTCCAACGGTAGGCCACACCACTCCCCGGCCGCCGGCAGGCCGTCGGTGTAGACCACAGCCCGCAACCCAGGTCGCAGCGGCACCTCGGCGATCACCGGCTTGGTGCGGGCATAGATACCCACTGGCTGCGAAGGCTCATCCAGCCGCTCCAACCCTCCGTCTGGCGTGAGCAAAAGGACAGGACAGGGGTTGTTGCGGGAAAGGACCAGAGTGCCCGTGGCCAGGTCCACGGAGAGGATGTTCAGCGTGGCCGAGACCTTGCCGCCCTTGTAGGCGTAGAGATAATCGTGGGCAGCGCGGGCAGCAGCGCCGTCACGCACCCCCTCGGAGAGTTCGGCGATGGCCTTGCGGGCCACCAGGATGCTGATCGCCTTGGCCGCCCGCCCAGAGCGTTGCCCATCCACCAGGACGAACGAAATGCCCCCGCGGGGCCGTTCGATCATCTCCAGCGTGTCGCCGCTCTCCTCAACCGCCCACTTGCCGACCTTGGCGACAGCGACCTCCACTTCCACGCGACATCGCTCTCACGGCATCGGCGTCTCAGAGCCCGCCTCAATCCGCTGGCCAATGGCGTTCA
>DAOTYX010000091.1:0-8559 GCA_034434635.1 Anaerolineae bacterium
GGAGGAAAATATGCTATACGGCGAACACATCCGCCTGCGTGGTGTCGAGCGTGAGGACATCCCTACCTTCGTCCGCTGGTTCAACGACCCCGAGGTCCGCCGTGGCCTCCTCATGTACGCCCCGATGTCGAAGGCGCAGGAGGAACGCTGGTTCGAGGACATGCTGGAGCGTAAGGACGACTTCCTCTTCGCCGTCGAGGCGTTGATAGACGGGACTTGGGTGCACATCGGCAACGTGGGCCTGCACCGGATCGACTGGAAGAACCGCACGGCGACCTTCGGCATCGCCCTGGGCGAGAAGTCCTTCTGGAACCGGGGGTTCGGCACCGACGCCACACGCACGATGCTGCGCTTCGCCTTCGACGAACTCAACCTCAACCGCGTCGAACTGGAGGTGTTCGACGACAACCCCCGCGCGCAGCGCTGCTACGAGAAGTGCGGCTTCCGCCGCGAAGGCACCCGTCGGCAGGCCCGCTTCTGCGAGGGGGGCTACCACGATGCGCACATCATGGCCATCCTGCGGGAGGAGTTCTCCTCCTACTCTCCCATCATCTCCACTGCCAGCCGCGCGTAGATCGTGGCCGCTGTGTGCACGTCCTCCAGGTTGACCCACTCGTCGGCAGTGTGGGCCAGCGCGGGGTCCCCCGGTCCCAACCCCACGGTGGGGATGCCGGCCACGCCGGCGGTGTAGGCCCCTTCGGTGGAGAACCGCCAGTGGCTCACGTGGGGCCGCCGACCGGTCTGGATGTGCGCGGCGCGCACCAGCGCGGTCACCAGCGGATGGCTCTCCTCGATCACCCAGGGGGGTCGCTGCTCCCGCGCCTGGCAGGGGTAGCCGGTGTAACTGGTCGCTGTGTACTCACAGACCTGCACCGCCGCTTCCGCCCCCTCGCGGGCGATGACGCGCTGGATCTCCGCCAGCGCCATCGCCTCTGTCTCGCCCAGCGTCAGCCGACGGTCCACCGTCAGTTCGCAGCGGTCGGGGATGGCGTTGTGGCCGCTGGCGCTGCTGCGGATCTCGGTCACCGCCAGGCTGCCGCGCCCCAGGAACGGGTCATCCCCTAACCGCTCGGCCAGCATCTCCAGGCCGAAGATCAGCCGTGAGGCGGTGTAGATGGCGTTCTGGCCCAACTCTGGGCAGGAAGAGTGGGCCGAACGGCCGCGGGTGGCGATCTGCAGGTGGATCCGCCCCCGTTGTCCACGGCAGATCTGCAGGTCGGACGGCTCAGGGATGACGACCCAGTCGGGGCGGATTCCCTCTTCCTCGATCAACACCTGGCTGGCCAGCCCCTCGCAGGGCTCCTCCTGCACCACGCAGGCCAGCACCACCCGCCCCTCGCGCGGTAGCCCTGCCTGGTGCAGGAGGTGCGCGCCGTAGATCATCGCCGCCAGGCCGCCCTTCATGTCGCATGCCCCCAGACCGTAGAGCCGGCCCCGCTCCACGGTCGCGGCGAACGGGTCGTGGCTCCAGGCGGCCGGGTTGCCCACCTCTACTGTGTCCATATGGCCGTTGAGCATCAGCAGGGGGCCGGCCTCAGCCCCCACCCAGCCCAGGACGTTGCCGATGCGGTCCACCCGCACGTCGCGGAAACGCAGCCGTTCCATCTCCGCCACGATCCGCTCCGCCACCGCCCCCTCCTGGGTGGACGGACTGGGGATGCGCACCAGATCGCACAGGAAGCGATCCAGCGCCTCCCGATCCTCACGACTGAGCCGGAATTTGCTCATCATGCGTGCTGTCTCCTGTCTGACCACGGACCACGGACGACGGACCACGCACGCACCACTGATGGCATAGGTGGTCTGTGGTCTGTGGTCTGTGGTCTGTCGTCCGTCGTCAATAGGCCCCCTCGCCGAACAGCACCTTGGGCACGGTGCGCAACAGGATCTTGAAGTCGAGCCAGAGCGACCAGTTCTCGATGTAGTAGACGTCCAGCAGGACCATCTCATCGAACGGCAATCGGCTGCGCCCGCTGACCTGCCACAGGCCGGTCATTCCCGGCGGGGCCTCCAGCCGCTTCTTGTGCCACTCCTGATAGCGCGCCACTTCGGAAGGGAGCGGCGGGCGCGGGCCGACCAGGCTCATCTCGCCGCGCAGGACGTTCCACAACTGCGGCAGTTCGTCCAGGCTGGTGCGGCGCAGGAAGCGGCCCACGCGCGTCAGACGGGGGTCGTCGCGGATCTTGAACAGCGGCCCGTCGGCTTCGTTCAGGTCAGCCAGCGCTTCCTGCTCTGCCTCTGCCCCCACGTACATCGAGCGGAACTTGTACATGGTGAAGTGACGCCCGCGTTTCCCCACTCGCTCCTGGCCGAAGATGACGGGGCCCGGGCTGTCCAACCGCACTGCCAGGGCGATGAGCAGCAGCAGCGGTGTACCGAGGATCAGCAGGATCGCCGCTCCCATCACGTCCACGATCCGCTTGACCAGCAGGGGCCCGTGGCCGATCGTCACCTCGTGCACGCCGATGAGCGGTACCCCGCCCACGTCCTCTACGTCCACCTGGCTCAGGCTCATCTGGAAGAGGTCGGGCACGATGTAGGCCCGCACCTGCCGCCGCTCGCACTCACGGACGATGCCCATGATCTTGCGGTGGTACATCCACGGCAGGGTGATGATGACCACGTCCGCCTGCTCCCGTTCGATCGCCTGCGGCAGGTTCTCCAGCGGGCCCAGCGCCTTGAAGCGACCGATGTCGGTGAGCCCCTTCGCCGGGTTGTCGTCCACGAAGCCGACCACCCGGTAGCCCAGCTCCGGCTGAGCGACGATAGCCCGCATCACCGTCCGCCCGATCTCGCCGGCCCCGACGA
Source organism: Anaerolineae bacterium (assembly GCA_034434635.1). Classification (GTDB taxonomy): domain Bacteria; phylum Chloroflexota; class Anaerolineae; order B4-G1; family DUEL01; genus DAOTYX01. Next base: position 2,809 of record DAOTYX010000091.1, read on the forward strand.
TGATCGCCCGGGTGACGTGCGTCCCGCGCGCCCGCAGGCGCGTCGTCACCGACCACACGATCAGTCGCATCAGGCTTGCCAGGAGCACCGTGATCACGCCAACCTCGATCAGCATGGCGCGGGAGTAGACCCGCGGGGCGAGGATGAAGATGAGGGCCAGCATGATCACCGTCACCTTCAGTGTGGCGTTGACGAGGCTGTAGGTCTGCTCCAGCAGGGGCCGCTTCCAACTGCGATAGACGCCATCTACCACGAAGAAGACCAGCAGGAGGATCACGTAGAGCAACAACAGAGGGGTGTAAGCGGAAAGGGGGGCGTCATAGGCCACATCGCGGAACCAGCGCAGGTCGTACCGCACCCAGTAGCCGATGACGAAACTGATCGCAGCGATGCCGGTGTCCGCCAACACTGCCCACCAGGGCGCGCGACGTCCGTTCCTGTTCATGCTCCCCGGTCCTCGCTCAGTGCCTGATGATAGACAGCGACCGTCTCTGCAGCCGCGTGTTGCCAGTTGAAGCGAGCCGCGTGCGCCAGGCCACGCTGACGCATCTGCTCTCGCAGCCCTTCATCGTCCAGCAGGCGGCGCAACCCCTCGGCGATCGCCTCGACGCGGTAGGGGTCCACCAGCAGCGCCCCGTCCCCGGCGGCCTCCGGCAATGCGGAACTGTCGGCCGTCAACACTGGCGTGCCACAGGCCTGCGCCTCCAGCACCGGCAGGCCGAAACCCTCGTAGAGGGATGGGTAGGCGAAGACCGTCGCCGCGTTGTACCACCACAGCAGTTCCTCGTTGGCGACATAGCCGGGGAAGATGACCTGTCCCTTCACGCCCAGTCGCTCCACGCAGGTGAAAATCTCCTGCTCGTACCAGCCGCGCCCGCCGACCAGGGCCAGCGTCAGGTCAGGACGGCGCAGGTTGGCGAAGGCCTCGATCAGTCGGGGCAGGTTCTTGCGTGGCTCCAGCGTGCCCACGGCCAGCATCAACCGCTCCGGCAACCCCCGTGCCTCCCGCCAGGCAGCCACCTCGTCGGGTGGCAGGGGACGGAAGAGCGGGTCCACCCCGTGGTAGACGACGTGCACCTTGTGGGGATCGGCTCCCAGCAGGCGTATGGTCTCGTCTGCGGCGTGGGCGGAGACGGCGATGACCTGTCTGGCGCGGCGCACGGAGGCGCGGGTGAACAGGCGCAGGTAGAGCCGGTTGGCGGGTCGGAAGAGGTGGGGAAAGCGCAGGAAACTCAGGTCATGCACGGTGACGACGGTGGGGCACGGCGCCGCCAGCGGGGCGACGAAGGCCGGCCCATGCGCCAGGTCCACCCCCGTCTGGCGCAACGCTGCTGGCTGGAACGCCTGCTCCCAGAGGATGCGCGCCAGGGGCCGGTGGGTGGGCAGGCGGGAACGGCGGACCTCCCAGCCGGCTTCGACCGGACTGGAGGGGCCCAGGAAGGCGGTTACCCGGCAGCCGGCCTCTGGCAGGTGCCGCAGCAGATGCAGGATGTACTGGTGCACCCCGGCGCTGCGGTAGGAGGCCGCGCCGGAGAGCAGATGGCCGTTGAGACCGACGCTCAGCACGGGCAAGGGTCCTCCCATCACCCCCTCACGCCTGCTGTCTGTCGCTGAACGGCTGGAGCGGACGCCAGGAGCGGCGGTGGAGCGCCGATGGGCCCAGGCGGAGCAGCGCTGCACGGTGCTCCGCCGTGCCGTACCCCTTATGACGGGCGAAGCCGTAGCCAGGAAACACCTGTTCCAGGGCCACCATCAGCCAGTCGCGTGCCACCTTGGCCACCACGCTGGCCGCCGCCACGCTGAGACAGCGCACGTCGGCTTTGACCAGCACCCGTTGTGGCAGGGCGATCTCCGGCAGTTGCATGGCGTCCACCACCAGCGCGTCGGCCTGCCCCTGGAGATTGGCAATGGCTCGGGCCATCGCCTGGCGTGTGGCCGGGACGATCCCCAGCGCGTCCACCTCCTCCGGCCAGGCCCAACCCACCCCTATGGCTTCGGCCACCTGCTGGATGGCGAGGACGTACTGCTCCCGTTGCGCCGGGGACATTTGCTTCGAGTCCCGCACGCCGGCCAGCCGTTCGGCCAGGTCGGGGCGGTGCAGCGGCAAGACCACCGCCGCCGCACAGACCGGGCCGGCCCATGCGCCGCGGCCCACCTCGTCTACGCCGGCCACGCGGGCATAGCCAGCGGCGCGCAGGGCGTATTCCTCGAGCAGGTCGGGAAACATGGGGTTGAAAGATCTCCCTCGTCGGGCATGCCGCCGGAAGTCAGTCGTACAGCCCGCGACGGCCGTTACGGCGGATGCGCAGCACCTCCAGCAGCATGCGCAGCGAGTCCCGCAATGGGCTGATGCGGCTGCCTTCCCCGTAGTACCAGTTGATGGGCACCTCGACGATGCGGTAACCCCGGCGGATGGCGATGTGTAACACCTCCACGTCGAAGGCCCAGCCATCTACGGTCTGCACGGCAAAAAGGGCGCGAGCAACCTCGCGGCGGAAGCACTTGAAGCCGCACTGGGTGTCATGGATGCCTGGCACGGCCAGGGTGCGCACGATGAAGTTGAACACGCGCCCCATCAGGTGACGGTAGGCCGGTTCATCGTACCGCCGCGCGCCAGGGGCCTCCCGCGAGGCGATGGCAATGTCGTACCCCTCGCGCGCGGGGGGAAGGAACTTGCTGACCTCCTCGATAGGCATGGCCAGGTCGGCGTCGCAGATGAACAGGTACTCGCCGCGTCCCTCCTGGATGCCCTTGCGCACTGCGGCTCCTTTGCCGCGCACAGGCTGACTGAGCAGCGAAAGGGCGGGATGGGCCGCGGCCATCTCCCGCACGATCTCGGCCGTCCGGTCGCTGCTGCCGTTGTCCACCACCAACACCTCGACCGGGTAGGGCTGGGCCTCGGCGAAGGCCAGCACCTGCGGCAGGGTCGTCGGCAGGCGACGCTCTTCGTTATACGCGGGAATGATGAGGGTCAGCAACGGTTGAGAGATGGGTACACCCCCTCAAATTCTGCCAGGACGTCAATGTCGCTTTCCGCGTTCTGTTCTCCCCGAATGAAAGAGTCAAACAGGCCAAGTTCCCTCACCTTATAGCGAGCGATAATGACCGGCCTCAGTTCTCTCAGTCTGGACAAGATATCTTCAGTGCTCATCCTTGTCTCCCGGCGGGATTATGATACCCGCTTCATGCCGTTTCGTCAACTCCGGTCAGCACCTGTTCCAGGTAGGCCAGGCCTACACGACGCTGACGCTGCACCCCGCGGCGTTTGGCGAGCATCCTGGGGATACCGAGCAACCCCGCCAGTTGACCGCGCAGGCGGGCGCGTGCCGCCGCCCCGCGCCAGGCGCGCAGCGCGTCACGGGTGATGCGGGCCTGCGCCGCCAGCACTGCTCGCCAGTGGCGCCGCCACAGGTCGCCGGGATAGTCCTTGACCAACAGGTAGATGAAGTTGCGCCCGTCATAGAACGAGGCGGTCGTCCCGCCGCCGGTGGCGCTCAGGCGATGGTAGACCACCGCCCGCGGCGCGTAGATGCATCGCCAGCCGGCCAGTTGCGCCCGCCAGGCCAGGTCGAGGTCCTCGCAGGAATAGAAGAAGTCCTCGTCCAGCAGCCCGATCTCCTCCAGCATCCTCCGCCGGTAGGCGGCGCTCCCGCCGCAGGCGCTGAAGACCGGCTCCTCGCGCTCGTACTGCCCCTCGTCCCGCTGCCAGACACCGCGATTGCCGGGGATGCCGTCCACGCGGTAGAAGTCCCCGGCGGTGTGGAAGGTGTCGCGCCGGTCGAACAGCAGCATCTTTGAGGCCACCATTCCTGCCTCTGGGTGGCGCTCGAAGGCGGCGACGACCTCCTCCAGCCAGCGCGGGTGGGCCTCGGTGTCGTTGTTGAGCAGGGCGATGAACTCCCCCCGCGCGACGCGCATCCCGGCGTTGCACGCGCCGGCGAAGCCCAGGTTCCGCCCCAGCGAGAGGACGCGCGCCTCGGGGTAGTCGCGGGCCAGCAGGTCGAGCGAGCCATCGGTCGAGCCGTTGTCGGCGACGATGACCTCGACGCCGGCCAGGCTCTGGCGGCGCAGGCTCTCCAGGCAGGTGGGGAGGTGGTGCGCTCCGTTCCAGTTGGGGATGACCACGCTCACCAGCGGCCTGTCGGATGCGGGGGAAGTGGCGATAAGTCCCTTACCTTGCATGCCCCAGGAACTCAGCCAGCGCCTCCGTCCACGGGCGCAGGGTGATGCCCAGCGCGGCGGCGGCGGTGTTGGCCAGCGGGGCGAAAGGGGGCGGTGTGGACGCGCGCTGGAAGTCGGCCAGGCGGATCGGCTCGACCCGCACCCGCTCCCGCCCGGTCAGGCGCAGCACCTGACGGGCGAAGTCGTAGCGGGAGCAGTAGCCGTCATTGACCAGGTGATAGACTCCGTAGGCTTCGGTGCGGATCAGCGCAGCGATGGCTGCGGCGAGGTCGGGGGCGTAGGTGGGGTTGCCCACCTCATCCACAACCACCCGCAGCGAGTCCCGCTCATCGGCCAGGTGGAGGATGCGATGGGGGAAGTTGCGCCCGCCGGGGGCATACAGCCAGGCGGTGCGGACGATATAGAAGCGGGTGAGGAGGTGGGTGGTGAACCACTCCCCCGCGGCCTTGGAGCGGCCGTAGGGGTTGATGGGGTGGGGCGGGTCCCACTCCCGATACGGCTCCGTCGCCGTGCCGTCGAAGACCTCGTTGCTGCTGACGTAGGCCAGCGCCGCACCGCAGGCGGCGCAGGCCAGCGCCACGTTCTGCGTGCCCAGTCCATTGACCCGATAGGCCCGTTCCGGGTCGCGGGCGCAGCCGTCCACGTCGGTCCAGGCGGCGGCGTGGATCACCACATCGGGCCGGAAGGCGGCCACGGCCTCGGCGATGGCCGCCCGGTCATTGACATCCACGTCCGGCAGGTCACAGCCGGCCAGGCACTCGTCGGCCAGCACCTGTTGCAGCGCCTGGCCCAACTGTCCTCTGTTGCCGGTGATGAAGACGCGCATCGGCACCTCCCTGGCGGACGAAAGCGGCCCGGCGCAGGAGCCGGGCCGTCATCTTTCCCCCGGCGGCACGGGGGCGTTCAGGCTCCTCGGGTAGGACTCGAACCTACAACCAACCGGTTAACAGCCGGCCGCTCTGCCTATTGAGCTACCGAGGAAGGCCGGGGAGAATTATAGCATGAAGCCCCGAACTGTCAATGAGACGACGGACGACGGACGACAGACGACGGACGACAGACGACGGACGACAGACGACAAATGATGGCCCGTGGTCTGTGGTCAGCCGTCCGTGGTCAGTTGTCCGTGGTCCGTGGTCCGTGGTCCGTGGTCCGTGGTCTGTGGTCTGTGGTCTGTGGTCTGAAAGGGGGGGCTTATGAGCGTGGAAAAAACGCAGAGCAGGAGATCCCTGCGGGTGTATGAATCGCTGGCGGAGTGGGCGCGAGACGCTGCCCAGGTGATCACGATCCCCCTCGCCAGGATCATCTCCCGCTGGAAAGTACATCCCAACACCCTGACCCTGCTGGGATGCCTGCTGATGATTGGGGTGGGCGGCGTATTGGCCAGCGGCCGTCTGGTGCTGGGCGGGTGGTTGCTGGCCATTGTCGCCCCCATAGACGCGCTGGACGGCGCGCTGGCCCGGGTGACCGGCCGCACCAGCCGCTTCGGCGCCTTCCTGGATTCCACCCTGGACCGGGTCTCCGAAGCCGTCCTCTTTCTCTGCCTGGCGGCCCACTATCTCTGGCGCG
>DAOTYX010000092.1:0-11556 GCA_034434635.1 Anaerolineae bacterium
GTCTTTCGCGTCTTTCGTGTCTTTCGCGTCTTTCGTGCCTCCTCATCGCTCTCCTGTCCTGCGCTCTCCTGCCCACCCCCGCCCCGCCTGCCGACCTCTACCTGGCCCCCGCCGACGTCCTGCTCTACCCTGGCCCCCCGCTCTACAGCGGCGATGTGGTTACCTTCGACATCACCCCCCACAACGCCGACCAACTCCCCCTTGCCGATCTGGGTGTGCGCGTCTCTCGCCTGACCTCCGAGGGGCCTGAGGTCATCGCCGAGGGGCCGGTGGGCCAGCCCGCCTTCGACCACGCCCCCCGCGCCCGCCTGACCTGGGCCTGGGATACCACCGGCCTGGACGGCGAGCAACGGCTCAGGGTCCACCTGGACCCCGACGACCGCATCCAGGAGGGAGACGAGGACCCGGCCAACAACGTCGTCACGCTCACCGTCTCGCTGCGGCCCGCCGCGGCGCGCCCGGCGCTGGAGGCCCAGGCCACCTGGGTGACGACGACCACCTCCTGCTGCGTCCTGCACTATCTGACCGGCAGCCCTGCCGCGCGCGATCTCCCGGCCCTGACGGCCCAGGCGGAGCAAGCCGCCGCCCTGGTGCAGACGCGCCTGCACCTCACCGCCACCCGCCCGATCTCCCTCTACCTGGTCAGCCGGGTCATCGGTCAGGGAGGGTACGCTGCAGCGGCGGTTACCCTGTCCTACCTGGACCGCAACTACGCGGGCCGCGACCTGCGCCTGCTGCTGCCCCACGAGTTCACCCACATGAGCGACGGCCCGCTCGCCAACGGCACGCCCTCCTTCCTCCGCGAAGGGCTGGCCGTGTGGGTGGCTGGCGGTCACTTCAAGCCGGAACCCATCCCCCAGCGGGCTGCAGCGCTGCGCCGCCTGGGCGATTACGTCCCCCTCGACCAACTGATGGAGGATTTCTACCTCCACCAACACGAGGCCGCCTACCTGGAGAGCGCGGCCTTCGTCGCCTACCTGGTCGAGACCCACGGCTGGGACCGCTTCCTGGCCGTCTACGGCGGCTTCGGCGAGGCCAAGAGCCTGGACGCGGTCTTGCAGGCCACGCTGGGCGCCGACCTGACGGCCGTGGAGGCGGACTTCCTGCGCTGGCTGGACGCCCACCCGCCGACCCCGGCGCAGGAACGGGACGTGCGGGATACCATCCGCCTGTTCGACGCCGTCCGCCGCTACCAGCAGGCATATGACCCTGGCGCCTACTTCATGAGCGGATGGTTCCCCGATCCCGTGGAAGGGGAGCGGCGCGGCATCGTTGCTGACTTCCTGCGCCGCCCGACCGGCGCCGAGAGCATCGCCCTGGAAGTGATGCTCCTGGCCGCCCAGGAGGGGTTGGCAGCGGGGGACCTCCCAACGGTGGAGACACACCTGGAGGCAGTGGAGGCGGTGCTGATGGACGGGAGGTTCACCCACCCCCTCGCCGTGCGGTACCTGGCCGTAGTCGAGGCATCCGCCGCCCATGGCTACGAGGCGCAGCGGGTCGCCCTGGACGACGGCGCGGCTCACGTCTGGGCCACCGCCAGCGACGCGACGTTAGTGGAACTGCAGGTCGGCGGGTTGGCGCAGTAGACCATCCTCGCCGGTGCGTTGCAATAAGGTATCATCTGTGGCATAATGTGACTGCTACCGTGTTGATCGAAGGCTGCGCCCGAAACGGCCGAAGAGAGTCAGCGGACAGCAGATGAAGCGGATTTGTCCACAGAAATCCGCTGAATCTGCTCAATCTGCCGACCGATTCCTCGCTTTTGGCACTCTGAGCCAGGAACAACCCTCAAGAGGGAGACGACCAGGGAGCAGAGGATGGCAGAACCCGAAGACCTGGAGCAGTGGTTTCCCCGGCCCGCTGGGCCCGCCCCGGCCTCGCGCCTGGGCATCGTCGTCGGCGGGAGCCTCTCCAAAGGGCTGGAGGTCAAACTCGACCCGCAAACGCAGATCGAAGGGTTGGCCGTGGGGCGGTACGTCGTCGTCCATGGGCATACCGGGCGGCGCTTCTTCTCCCTGGTCAGCGACGTGGCCCTTGACGCCGCCAATCCGCTGATCGAGAAGTCCCCTCCCGACGTCTCCGACCCCTTCATCGCCCAGGTGCACCGTGGCACCACCACCTTCGGCCGCATCCACGTCGCGCCGATGCTGGTGTTGGAGCCGGGGGAGGATGAGCCGCGGCCGGTCAAGACGGTCCCCGAACATTTCTCGGAAGTGGTCGAGGCCACGCCCGAAGACGTGGCGTTGGTCTTCGGCGACGAGCGCCGCGAGGGGTACTTCACCATCGGCGAGCCGCTGGACATGGCCGGCATTCCTGTGCCGCTCAACCTGCCGCGCCTGGTCGAGCGCTCGGCGGGGGTCTTCGGCAAGACCGGCACCGGCAAGACCTTTCTCACCCGCCTGCTGCTGGCCGGGCTGGTGCGTCAGCGAGTCGCGGTCAACCTGGTCTTCGACATGCACAACGAGTACGGCTGGAAGAGCCAGGACGAGGCGCGGACGGAGGTGAAAGGGCTTCGTCAACTCTTCCCCAGCGACGTGGCGGTCTTCACCCTGGACGACGAGTCCTCCCGCCGCCGCGGGAGCAAGGTGGACGCCGTGGTGCGCATCGGCTACGAGCACCTCGAGCCGGAGGACGTGGACAGCCTCTCCGGCCTGCTGGCGCTCTCGGACGTGCAGGTGGGTGCGCTCTATTTCCTGCGGCGGCGGCTCGGCGAGCGCTGGATCGCCCGCCTGCTGGACGAGGAGGACCCGCTGGATGACCTGGCCGACGCGCTGGAGCGGGGCACCCTCCACGGCGGCACTCTGGGCGCCATCCAACGCAAACTGGGGATGTTCCGCCGCTTCGGCTTCCTGCAGCCGGGGGTGACCGAGGACCCCGTGCAGCGTATCCTCGACTACCTCGACCGGGGAACGAACGTCGTCCTGGAGTTCGGGCGGTACGGCAACAGCCTGGAGGCGTACGTCCTGGCAGCCAACACGATCACCCGTCGCATTCACGCCCACTACGTGCATCGCAAGGAGGCCGCTCTGGGCGGGCAGGGAGCGGAGCCGCGCCCGCTGGTCATCACCATCGAGGAAGCGCACAAGTTCCTCGACCCCGAGGTGGCCCGTCACACCATCTTCGGCACCATCGCCCGCGAACTGCGCAAGTACAACGTCACCCTGCTGATCGTGGACCAGCGGCCGAGCGGCATTGACCCCGAGGTCATGAGCCAGATTGGCACCCGCGTCACCTGCCTGCTGGACGACGAGGCTGACATCCGCGCCGTCTTCTCCGGGGTGGCCGGGGCCGGCCCGCTGCGCGAGGTGCTGGCCCGGCTGGATACGCGCCAGCAGGCGCTGGTGCTGGGGCACGCCGTGCCGATGCCGGTGGTCGTGCGCACCCGCGCCTACGATGCCGCCTTCTACGAGGCGATGGGGACGCGCGAGGAAGGCCCCGACGAGGTGTTGCGCCGCAACCGCGCACTGCTGCGCGGGGAGGGGAAGGAGATCTGAGGCGGACCACGGACGACGGACCGCAGACCTTATCAGGGAGGATAGCGCAGATGAAAGACGAACTCAGGAGCCTGTTGAGGATCTCCGACGCGGTGGTGGAGGAGATCAACGAGTTGTTGCTGGATCCGGACAGCCGGGTCATCAATGACTTCCTGGCCGTGGTGGAGAAGTACGGGACGCCGGAGGAGATCAACCGCAAGGCGGAAGAGGCGCGCCGCCTCCCCCGCCTGATGGAGCGCCTTCGGGACGTCGCCCCGCAGGCCATCCATGACCTGGAGTGGCTGGCGGAACAGCGCGACCGGGGAGCCTTCATCAGCATAGCCGACTATCGGCGCAAGGTGTTGGGGCCGCGCGCTGACAGTATGGAGTTCAACGAGGACTTCGCCGTCACGCTGGAGATCAGCGCGCTGCAGTACTTCCCGTTCCTCATCGCCGAGGCGCGCCAGGCCATCGAGCGTCAGGAACTGATGCCGGGCCGCTACATTCGCGTCCGCCGGATGAAGGAGCAGGAGGCTGACGGCGACCTGCTGGCCGTGGCGGCGGCGATGCAGATCGTCGGCGCCAGTTACGTGGAGACGCTGGACACCAAGGGCACTGATGGCTCCAATGTCCACCTGGGCGGCCCCGCCACCATCACCGGCTACTTCGGCGGCGTCGGCCAACCCAACGACTACGCCCTCAAGTGGCTCGACGAGTTCCTGTACTACTATACCAACTACGGCGTCCGTCAGGTGCTCAACGTCAACCCCGGCACGGTGCTGCTGGGCTACTTCCTCTACAAACTGGGCGTGGACAACGAGTTCAAGATCTCGGTCTATATGGGCAACGACAACCCCTACGCCGCCCTGTGGACCCTCATCGGCGCCAAGCTCTTCTCCCGCCCCGACGGCACCTGCCCGCTGGTCGGCTTCAACTGGTCCAACTCGGTCAACAACGAGACCATGGAGATCACCGCCCAGTTCCGGCGCAAACTCGGCTTCGAACAGGTGGTACGCTTCGAGCATCACATCACCGAGACGTTCAAGTCCATCGTCCGCCAGCCCTACGACCGGCTGGAGGAACTGGTGCAGATCGCCGACCACGTGGCCAACATCTCCGCCAAGCACGAGGGCGGTGTGCCGGAGGTGGACAGCGCGCGGGAGCACCCGTCGGACATCCTGGACTACTTCCGGGCGCGCGACGAGGTGGAGAGCACAGGGGACATGCCCCATCTGCTGCGCAACTATCTGGACAAGCACGACTCGGTCAATCGCACCGCCCGGGCGCTGACCGAACACGGGCTGTCGTTCGTCGCGGCACAGAACCTCCATCCGGTGACGCGGTGATACAGGGGCACAGGGACGCGGGGACGCGGTTGTCTCCGCGTCTCTGTGTCTCCTGATCGAGGCTTGATGCCATTACTTGCCCCCCTCGCCGGGTTCTGCGCCCCCCCGCCAGGCCGCTCGTGGGGGCGACACCCCGATGCCGCCCCCCGAGAGACCCCCCTCGCCGGGTTCTGCGATCCCCCGCCAGGCCGCTCGTAGGGGCGGCACCCCAATGCCACCCCGCGAGAGATCCCGCTCGCCGGGGGTCTGCGATCCCCCGCCAGGCCGCTTGTAGGGGCGGCATCCCGATGCCGCCCCGCGAGAGCAGTGACGGCTTGACACGGATTAGATATTTGATATAATATCAACATCCACCCTCCCGCAGAGAAAGTCCGGCGATGAATACAGCCCAGACCACTGCCGCAAGGCTTCTGGAGACCTCCCCCATCCAGGACCACCGCAAACTGAGCGACCGGGTCTTCGAGAGCCTGCGCGACGGCATCATCAACGGGCGGCTCAAGGCCGGCCAGTGGCTGCGCCAGGAGACGCTGGCCCAGGAACTGGGAGTCAGCCAGATGCCCGTCCGCGAGGCGCTGGAGCGACTGGTCGCCGAAGGGCTTGCCGTCCGCATCCCCTACCGCGGTGTGCAGGTCGTTGAGTTCTCCGCCGCCGACATCGTGGACATCTGCACCACCCGTCTGCTCCTTGAGGGGCTCGCCGCCCGCTTCGCCGCCCTTGCCATTGACGAAGCCACCCTGGCCCGTCTGCGCGCCAACCTGGACGAGGCAGAGCGCTGCCTGACGCAGGAGGACATGCCCCGCCGCCGCGAACTGAACGACGCCTTCCACCTGGAGATCGCCCGCGCCAGTGGCCGCCGCTACCTGCTGCGCCTGATCCAGACCCTCTGGGGGTGGTTCCCCACCGTCCTCCTCTACGAGGGCATGGTGCGCCAGAGTGACCTTCTGCCGGCCCGGTTGGAACGGGAGCGGCAGGAGCACCGCGCCATCCTGCGCGCCCTGGAACAGCACGACCCAGAGCAGGCTGAGGCCGAGACCCGCCGCCACATCCGCAACCTGTCCCAGGAGTTGACCGAAGTACTGGGCATCTCCGGTGACGCCGTCGAACCGCTCAGGCATCTATAGGCCCGACAGGAAATTGTGATGCGCATCGAGGTCAATACCCAGACCATCCACCAGAATGCCCGCATCCTGGTCGAGTTCTGTGCCGCCCACGGGATTCAGGTCGCCGGGGTGACCAAGGCCTGCTGCGGCCATCCCGATGTCGCCTGGGCCATGCTTGCCGGCGGCGTGGCCATGCTGGCCGACTCGCGGCTGGACAACATCCGCCGCATGCGCGCTGCTGGCATCGCTGGTCCCTTCATGCTGCTGCGCCTGCCGGCGCTGAGCGAGGTGAACGACGTGGTCGCTCTGACGCAGGTCAGCCTCAACACCGAGGTGGAGACGGTGCGCGCGCTGTCGCAGGCGGCGCGGGCGCAGGGCGTGGTGCACCGCGTGATCCTGATGGTGGACGTGGGCGACCGGCGCGAGGGGGTGATGCCCGATCAGGCCGTGGCGACGGCGCGAGAGATGGCCGCCCTGCCAGACATCTCCCTCATCGGCGTCGGCACCAACCTGCGCTGTGTCGGCGGCGTGCTCCCCACCCGCGAGAACACGCAGATGCTGGTGGACGTCGCCGAGGAGATCGAGCGACGCCTTGGGCTGCGATTGGAGATCATCTCTGGCGGCCAGACCACCAGCCTCACCCTGCTCCAGCCGGGCCACATGCCGCCGCGCGTCAATCAGTTGCGGGTGGGCGAGGGCATCCTCCTGGGCTACGACAGCGCCACCGACTGGTCGCTGCCAGGGATGCGCCGCGACGGCGTCACCGTGTGGGGGGAGGTCATCGAACTGAAGACCAAGCCCTCGCTGCCAGCCGGCACCGTGCTCAAGGATGCTTTCGGCCGCACGCCCCAATGGGAGGATCGCGGGCTGCGCCTGCGGGCCATCCTGGCCTTGGGCAACCAGGACCTGCGCACCGAGGGCCTGCGCCCCCGCCGTCCCGGCGTCGCTGTTGTCGGCGCCAGCAGCGACCACCTGATCGTGGACGCGACCGACGCCGTCCCCCCGTTGCGCCTGGGAGAGGAGTTGGGCTTCGAACTCGACTACGCCGCGCTGGCCACGGTGATGACAAACCACAACCGGGTGCAGGTGGTTGCAAGCGGGGAGTGTCGTGGAATCTCCCACAGCAAAGGATTCTAGCCACGAATTGCACGAACTCCTCGAACCTTTCGTGCCAACTTTGGTGCAGCATCACCCAAGGAGAGAGAACATGATCCACACCCTACAATCTGTCGGTCTCTTCAGCCAGGGCCAGGAGGCCCTCCGCAAGGTGCACACCCACGCGCTCGACCTGATCGAGACGGTGGGCATCCGCTTCCATTCAGCGCGGGCGCTGGAGATTCTCCACGGCGCGGGGGCGCAGGTCATCGGCCCGGTCGCCAGGATCCCCGGTCACGTGGTCGAAGCGGCCCTGAAGAAAGCGCCGGGCACCTTCACCCTCTGCGCCCGCGACCCACGCTTCGACCGGCCGCTGGACGGCCAGCATACCTACTACTCGCAGGACGGCTGCGCTGCGCTGACGCTTGACTTCGAGACCGGCGAGCGGCGTGCGTCGCGCCGCGAGGACATCGAGCGCATGGCGCGCATCGCCGACGCCCTGGAGCCAATTGACGTCATCACCGCCACGGTCAGCCCACGGGATATGCCTGCTCCGGGAGCGCCGGTGCACGGGCTGGACGCCTGTCTGCGCAACACCGCCAAACACGTCATCACCGAGGACGTCGCCAGCGCCCGCCAGGCCCGCTCGCAGATCGAACTGGGGACGGCGGTGGCCGGCGGGGCGGAGTCGCTGCGCCAGCGCCCCATCTTCAGCAACTTCATCTGCACCATCTCCCCGCTGGCCCAGGACGGCGGCGGCATGGACGCGGCGTTGGAGTTCGCCGCCGCTGGCGTGCCGGTGGGTTTCTACAGCATGGCCACCGCTGGCGTCACCGCTCCGGTGACCCTGCCCGGCACCCTGGCAGTGCTCAACGCCGAGGTCATCAGCGCCATCGCTATGGTACAACTGGCCTATCCCGGCGCCAAAGTCTTCTACTGCGGTGGGCCGGCCACGGTGGACCTGCGCACCGGCGCCTACACCGCCGCTTCGCCGGAGGCGCTCTGGTTGCGGCTGATGGTGGCCGAACTGGCCCGCTTCTACGGCCTGCCTTCCATTGTCGGCGCGGGGGCCACCAGCGCCAAACTGCCCGGGGCGCAGGCCGCCTGGGAGAACACCCCCTCCTTCCTCCTGCCTGCCCTGTCAGGAGCCGGCCTGCTCTTCGGCATGGGCCTGCTGCACGGCTCCAACCTGCTCGCTTACGAGGAACTGATCCTGGACGCGGAGATCGGGGCAATGGTGCGTCGCATCATGGGCGAGGTCCGCTTCGACGAGGAGGACTTCGCCATAGACCTGATCCGGCAACTGGGACCGGGCGGCGTCTTCATCGGCCAGAGACACACAGCCAGGAACATGCGCCGCGCGCTCTCGCTGCCGCTGATCAGCGATCGGGACACTTACGAGGAATGGTTCAACAAGGGTGGACTGAGCCGTGTCGAAGTGGCGCGGCAGAAGGTGCGCGAGATCCTTACCACCCACCAGCCTCTGCCCATCCCCGAGCCCACCCTGGCCGTGATGGACGAGATCGTCGCCGCCTACTCGCGCGCAGAAGACTGACAGGGGTGTTGCCGGATGGAGAAAATCCGCCTTTTGCACTTCGCCGACCTGCACATCGGCGTCGAGAACTACGGCCGGCTCGACCCCGCTAGCGGGGTGAACGAGCGGCTGCTCGACTTTCTGGCCCGCTTCGACGCGCTGGTTGACTACGCCCTGGAGCACGAGGCCGATCTGGCGATCTTCGCTGGCGATGCCTACAAGAGCCGCACCCCCACTCCAACTCACCAGCGCGCCTTCGCCCGGCGGGTCAAGCGGCTGACCGACGCTGGCATCCCGGTGCTGCTGCTGGTGGGCAACCACGATCTGCCGGCGATGGTGCAGCGCGCCTCCAGCGTGGACATCTTCCACACCCTGGCCGTGCCCAACGTCATCGTCGCCCGCGAGGAGGAGGTGCACCTCATCCAGACCCGCCACGGCCCAATCCAGGTCGCCACGATCCCCTACCCGGTCCGCCAGCGGCTGCTGGCCCATGAGGAGTACCGTGGCCTGCCCATCGAGCAGTTAGACCAGGCCCTCCAGCGGATCATCACCGAGGAGATCGAGGCGCTGGCTCAGAAGGTAGACTCTGAGGTCCCGGCGGTGTTGACCGCGCACATCACCGTCTCCGAGGCGACCTACGGCTCCGAGCGCAGCGTGATGATCGGCCGGGACGTAGTTATCCTGCGCTCCGCTCTCACCCATCCTGCCTTCGACTACGTCGCCCTGGGCCACATCCACAAGCACCAGAGCCTCAACGGTGGAGGATACCCGGCGGTGGTCTACGCCGGCAGCCTGGAGCGGGTGGACTTCGGCGAGGAGAGGGAGCCGAAGGGATTCTGCTGGGTGGAGGTAGCGCGCCACGAGACGACCTGGCGTTTTGTGGAGGTGAACGCCCGGCGCTTCGTGACGGTAGAGGCGGACCTGCGCGGCGCGGAGGAGCCGCTGGTGGCGTTGCAGCAGGCGGTCGCCGCGCACGACCTGCGCGACAGCGTAGTGCGCGTGCTCGTCCACCTGCGTGCCGATCAGGAGCGGCTGGTGCGCGATCGAGACGTGCAGGCGCTCTTGGGCGATGCCCACTTCGTCGCTGGCGTCAGCCGCAAGGTGGAGCGGGAGGCGCGGGTGCGCCTGGGCAACCTCTCGCCTGAGGAGTTGACCCCCCAGCAGCTGCTGGAACGGTATCTGGAGGCGAAGCAGACCCCCGCTGAGCGACGCAGGGAGTTGCTGGAGGCTGCCCAGACGCTGTTCGAGTGACGGACGACGGACGACGGACCACGGACCACGGGCACAGTCTCCGTGTCGCCGTGTCACCCCGCGGCTTTCACGCGCAGGAACTGCCGCTTCCCCACCTGTAGCACTGCCTCTTTGGGTGGGATCATCGCGGCGATGTCGTCCACCCGCACGCCGTCGAGCGTCACGGCCCCCTGCTGCACCAGTCGTCGTGCGTCGCTCTTCGAGCGGGCCATCCCGGCGGCGAAGATCAGGTCCACCACGTTGATCGGTTCGCTCAGCGGCCACTCCCGCATATCGGGCGGCAACTCCCGCCTCTGAAACACGGTGCGAAAGTGCTCCTGGGCGGCGTCGGCAGCGGCGGAGCCGTGGAAGGCGTCCACGATCTCCCAGGCCAGGCGCATCTTGGCGTCGCGGGGATGGAGCGAGCCGTCTGCCAGCCCTGCCTCCATCCGGGCGATCTCATCGGGACTCCAGCGCGTCACCAGGCGGAAGTAGTTGGGCATCGCCGAGTCGGGCAGGGACATCACCTTGCCGTACATCTCTTCGGGCGGCTCGTCTATGCCGATGTAGTTGCCCATGCTCTTGGACATGCGCATCACGCCGTCGGTGCCGACCAGGATGGGGAAGGTGATGCAGACCTGTGGCCGCTGTCCGAAGGACTCCTGGATCTTCCGCCCGGCGAGCAGGTTGAACAGTTGCTCGGTGGCGCCGATCTGGACATCGGTGTGCAACATCACCGCGTCGTACCCCTGCATCAGGGCATAGAGGAACTCGTGTAGCCAGATGGCGTCCCCGCGGGCGTACCGCGCGGCGAAGTTGTCCCGCACCAGGAACTGCTGCACGGTGAACTGCGCCGCCAGGTTGATGATCTCCTCGAAGGTCAGTTTAGAGAGCCACTCCCCGTTGTACCGCACCTCGGTCCGCTCTGGATCGAGGATCTTGAACGCCTGTTGCGTGTAGGTGCGGGCATTGGCCTCCACCATCTCCCGCGACGGACGCGGGCGGGCCTTGTCCCGGTCGGACGGGTCGCCGATCAGCGCGGTGAAGGTGCCGATGACGAAGATCGCCTGATGGCCCAGGTCCTGGAACTGACGGAGTTTGCGCATGGTGACGGTGTGGCCCAGGTGGATGTCGGGGGAGGTGGGGTCGTAGCCGCAGTAGACGCGGAGGGGCCGGCCCTCTGCCAGCCGCTCGCGCAGCTCTTCGGTCATCCGCTCTTTGATCTGCTCATCGCCGTACTCGGCGCCGCTCATCAGGATCGCTACCTGTTGGTCAATGGATAAGGTATTCATTGCTGACACTCCTGTCAGGGTTGGTTAGGTCAGGGGAAACAAAGAAGCCCACCGGTGTGGGCTCTGGGGCAGCGGATTGTAGCGGCAGACGACGCACCGATGCGTCGGCGCGCTACAATCCGCCGGAATAGATGTAGGTCAGAGGCTTCCAGGTGGTCATCGCTCGACCCCGTGGGCAACATTATACCCTCATCGTGCGGAAACGGCAAGTAATCCCTGTAGGACAACTGCTCGCAGTTGTCCTACAAAGGGACACCCCCTTGTTCAGGGCACGAGGTAGGGTATAATCTGAACTGACCGCCTCTTGCGACTTGACAATCTGCCTGTGGGTCTCCATAATACTCCAAAACGGGCAATTACCTACCTGGCTGCCCGCCGCCGTGCGCCGATCGGAAATCGGCCTTTCTGGGTGCCTGCGGTGCCGGGCGTCGGCATTACCCTCACCCCTCCCCCGACCCCCTCCCCTCTCCCGCGCAGCGGGAGAGG
>DAOTYX010000093.1:0-3049 GCA_034434635.1 Anaerolineae bacterium
GAGAGAGCGCGTCGCCCAGGCGCGCATGCCGGCCCAGACCCCGGCGGTTACCGGCACGTAGACTGCCGTCACCAGCAACCCGACGAGCGGGGTGGGAAGCAGAGTCAGCACGCCGGAGGACTGGCTGATGGCGATGAGCGCAATGACCGGGGGAGCGACGTAAGCGCCGACCAGCCCCATCAGCGCGTACGAGCCCACCACGTCCCGCCGCAGGTGGGTCGGTTGCGAAGGATCGGTGCGCCAGGCGGCCACCGCCAGTCCAACCGAGGTCGTGCCGGCGACCAGGACGGCCATCAGTCCCAACGCCACCAACAGCCACAGCAGGGGGATGCGGATGAACGGCAGCAGGATAAGCAGCGCTCCCCAGTTATAGGCCAGGGCCAGGCCATAGTTGAGGACGAACTTGGCATCGAACAGTTCCGCCTCGCTCAGCGGCGCGGCCTGGATGATCCACCAGGCCTCCATCTCCTGGGCGAAGGCAAAGAGCATCCAGCGGACTGTGAACATACCAGCCATCCCCGGCAGCAGGGCGACGACAGCCAGCCAGGCTCTGGCCCCGCTGTTCTCGCGGGTGAAACTGATGCCGAAGAAGACGAGCAGCACCAGTCCGAAGAGGAGCATGGACCACGAGCGAGAATCGCGCGCGAAATGGTGCAGGTCCTTGAGCAGGAAGGCGCGCAGTGGCGAACTGCGGCGGGGCACAGGAGCGGCGGCGGCCCGGCGCGCCTGACGCCGCGCGCGACGGGGGGCCTCGTGAGCCGCGCCCCAGCCCCGGGCGTAGAGCCAGCCGGAGAGCCAGGCCGCCAGCGCGGAGAGTCCCACGCCGGCCAGCAAGAGCAGGGTCGCCGAAGGCCAGAAGGGCAGGGAGAAGCCGGGCACCAGCGCCGCCAGCGAGGAGGCCAGCCAGAAGGTGGGCAGGTAGGATTGGCGGGAGACCACCCCACCGGAGAGAGCCGTGACGATCTGGTCAGGCTGCACCAGGCGCATGCTGACGGCGTTGTAGAGGAGGATGACGGAGAGGATGAGCAGCATGTTCAGGCCAACCAGCACCTGCTGCGCCCGTACGGCCGGCACAAGGCGGATGATCAACAGGTCGAGCAAGACGCTGAGCGCGGTCAGCGCCGCCAGCAGGAGCAGAAAGGAGGCCAGCAGCCACAGGTAAGCGTACCAGGGGGCATGGTAGACGTAGAGGAACGCCACCCCCGGCGGCAAGATCATCATCGCGGCATAGACAGCGTTGTCGGCGATCCCTTCCAGGAAGCGGTCCAGGAAGATCGCCCGGCGGGAGAGGGGCGTCGAGAGCAACATCGGCAGGTCGGCGGAGATGAAAAAGGTGTCGAAGTTCTGGCGCATACCGTTGACCAGCACCAGGGTCATCCCGCCGAGGAAGGCGCTGGCGATCGCCTCGAGCAGCACCGGCATCGCGCCTGCGCCGAGGGTGTTTCGGAGGAAGGCAAAGCCAGCATAGGAGGCATACCCCAGGAAGCCCAGCCAGATCAACACTGACAACGGGGCGAGGCGGGAGCGCCAGTTTCCCCTGACACGCCCACGTCCCCAGCCATTGCGCGTTTGGCGCAGCCGGTTCGAGAGCAGCAGCAACAGGTCGCGCATCAGGCCGGTTCCTCCTCGTTCAGAAAGCGGATCACCTCCGCCTCCTCGCTGCCGCCGGTCACCTCGAGGAAGATGTCCTCCAACGTCCGGTCGGCTCCCTGGCGCAGTTCCTCCATTGTCCCCAGCGCCACCAACCGCCCCTGGTAGATGATGCCCACCCGGTCGCAGATGCGTTCGGCGACCTCCAGCGTGTGGGTAGACATGAAGACCGTGGCGCCGCGCCGGCACAGGCCGCGCAGGACATCCTTGATCAGCCGCGCGCTGCGCGGGTCCAGCCCCTGGATCGGTTCGTCGAGGAACAGCACCTGTGGGTCGTGCACCAGCGCCCCGGCCAGCACCGTCTTCTGCTTCATGCCGTGGGAGTAGGACTCGATCAGTTCATCCGCCGCCTCGCCCAGGTCGAGCATCTCCAGCAGTTCTTGGGCGCGCCGCTGGCGGCGGCGTGGCTCCACGCGGTAGATGTCAGCCATGAAGTGGACGAACTCCCGGCCGGTGAGTTTCTTGTAGAGTTCGGGGGAGTCCGGGACGTAGCCGATCAGCGCGCGGGCGACACGGCCGTCCCGCTGGATGTCGTGGCCGGCGATGAGCGCTGTCCCGGAGGTGGGCAGGAGCAGTCCGGTGCACATCTTGATCGTCGTCGTCTTGCCCGCCCCGTTGGGTCCCAGAAAACCAAACAGTTCGCCCGAAGGGACGGTCAGGTTGAGGTGGTCCACCGCCACCAGGCTGCCGTAGTGCTTGGTCAGGTCGCGCAGTTCGATCATCGCTGTCACCGGGCGCGGAGTTTGGGGGAGTCGAACCACAGGCCGCTGACCAGAGGGCGGTCGCCGCCAGTGGAGTAGACCACGCGCACGGTGACGTCCCCTTCCTCCTGCTCGAAGCGGGCGTGGTAGATGACGATGTGGTACTGACCCTGGACGAGCACCTGGTCCATTTCCAGGCTGCCCGGGACGTAGGGGCCGATCTTGCCGATGATCCCTTCGTACACCTGCGCGAACGCCTCCTCGCCGCTGACGGCCAGCATCTGCGCGTCCATATCACGGGTGTAGGCGGCGTGATCCTGCTCGTTCAGCGCCAGCAGCAGGTTCTCGCTCGTCTCCTGCACGCTGGCAGCGAACTGTTCTGCCTCCGCATCGGGCAGGGCGCGGGCACTGCTGCAGGCGGTCAACAGGAGCACAGCCAGGCTGAGCAACCAGAGTCGTTTCATTTTTCATCCCTCCAGCAATAGCCTCCCTGTCAAGTGTTATTCACGGCACAGAGAGCCAAATGCAAGGAACTCATCAGCGGATTGAGCAGATTCAGCAGATTTAGGACTCACGCAGTTGGCGGACAAACCACAAGAACCCACCTGGCGTTCCCCGTCGGTGCGAAGGCCATCTTCACTCAACACTTTAGCGAGAGAACACCCCTCCAGCCATCAGCCGTCAACAGCCACAGGCGA
>DAOTYX010000094.1:0-4696 GCA_034434635.1 Anaerolineae bacterium
ACACGAGCGTCCCGCTCGCGGGCGCCGCGTCCAGCACCGCCGTCAGCAGGTCGCCATCCGGGTCGCTGTCATTCCCCAGCACCCCCGGCGCCGCAACCGTCAACGGCGTGTCCTCCTGGGTGGTGTACTCATCATCCACCGCCACCGGCGCGTCGTTCACCGCCGTGACGGTGAGGGTCACCGTGGCGACGTTCGAGTTGAGACCACCATCGGTGGCGCGATAAGTGAAGGTAACCACGCCGTTGAAGTCCAGCGTCGGCGTGTAGACGAACGAGCCGTCCTCATCGAACGCCAGCGTCCCGCTCGCGGGGGCCGCGTCCAGAACGGCAATTAGTGGGTCGCCATCGGCGTCCGTGTCGTTCCCCAGCACCGCCGGCGCCGCAACCGTCAATGACGTGTCCTCTAGCGTCAGGTACCTGTCATCCGCGGCTATCGGTGGGTCGTTCACGGGCGTCACATTGATCGTCACCGTGGCGGTAGAATTGAGACTCCCATCGCTGGCGCGGTAGGTAAAGGAGGCCACACCGCTGAAGTCCGGTGCTGGTGTGTAGACGAACGAGCCGTCCGCGTTGAACGTGAGATTGCCGCTGGTCGGGCCTGTGACCAGCGCCGCCGTCAGCGGCTCGCCGTCGGGGTCACTATCGTTGTCCAGCACGCCGGGCGCGGGGACGGTCAGCACTGTCTCCTCGGCGGTGGTATAACTGTCATTCGTCGCCGTTGGCGGGCAGTTGTAGGTAACCTGCACAGGAACCCAATCAATGCGGAAATCCCGTTGAGTACGATTCGTCCTCAATTCGAGACGCACGCGGAAGTTGGCGTTGGAGAAGTCCGACGGCGCCCACGTCCGTCCCCACGTGTCCGAAGTCCCGCCCACGATATCCGTCGGGTTGCCATCTGAGGTGCGTTCGGTAGCAGCAGATTTGAAGGCAGTCCAGTTTGCTCCCCCGTCCCACGAGAGGTAGACTCGAACAGAGTTGGTTCCAGCAGTGCTGTCCAGCCACCAATCCAGGCGAACCTGAATGCCCTGGATGACGGCATTGGCAGGGATGGCGAACCCGTAGTTGTAGTAGACGTGGGCGACGCCGTTGGCATTGTTGTCCCGGGAAGCGTAGCCGCTGCTATCCGAGTAGGCGTTGGCAGGGTTGGTGAAACCGGTCTTGTAGACGGAGTTGGCGGCAGGGCTGCGCCAGCCGGTGGTGGAGCCGGCCAGCGCCACCGGCGCCGTCCGGGCCAACATGGCAGCCAGGATGAGGAGGGGCAAGATCGCCGCCACTGCCTTTCTTAGCCGAGCGTATGTCCTGTCCATTTCTCTGCTCCAGGTAGAAGCGCTGTCATGTGCAACTTTGGAGTGGTAGTTGAGGCGCGCTTATGTATTTTTCGCAAATTGTAACCCCCGAAGGTTTGAAATCGGTTTGGGACTCCGGCAAAAGCGGTAGGAAATTGGTACCGGGCTCAAACAGGGGCAGGACTACGGCGGCGCAGGCTGGCTGAATCGCGGTAGGGTGACCTCTCGCTTTCACTCCGGGCAGGTCTGGCGCAGGCAGGCGCGGCGTCAGCCGCCAGCCCGCGCAGTTACGCCTGCTTGACAAATACACGCCGGGGGTGTAAACTGTATGCAATATTCTGCATAGGTCGGACAGATGGGGGAAGAGACTCTGAATCGCGCGGTGGAGGTCTTTCAGCTGCTGGCGCACCCGGTACGGCTGCAGATCCTGGATGAGTTGCGGCGGGCGCCAGCGTGCGTGTGTCACCTACAGATGGCCCTCCGGCGGCCGCAGGCCTACATCTCCCAGCAACTGCGTGTGCTGCGCGAGGCGGGGGCTGTCGCCGCTACCAGAGAGGGGCTGAACATCTTCTACCATCTGCGCGACCCACAGATCGAGCGGTTGTTGGAAGAGATGATAGGACCGGTGCGGGCGGCAGAGGCTCTCCCCCTCTGTTCGTGTCCACGCTGTCATCCATCGGCGCACAGCGCGGCAGGGGAAACCCGGTGCTGAGAAGCCACTGAAGGAGGAATCTATGGGTCCACAGGGTACAGATAAGCCAATCCCGGTATGCACCTGCGTCAAGGATGCTTTCGCCTCGCTGCCGCCGGAGTTGCGTCCACGCCCGCAGAAGTCCAGCAGCCTGCGCCAGGTGACCTGCCCCGGCTGCGGACTGGTCTATCTGACCAACCGGGCGACGGACCTGTGCATGGAGTGTGAGAAGAAAGGGGTAAAGGCGCCAGCCGGACAGGGGTAACCTCTCGGCTGACACTCAAGAGCAACGATGTCCGACAACGGTCTGCTGCTTCACTCCTTCACGGTGACTCACATCCTGGACTGCACGGCGGATCCAACGAAGAACCGCGCCATCGCCACCTTTTCAGATGACGTGTCGCCTGCGTTCCCCTACCTCAACGCCGTCGTTGCTCACCTTACCTATAGCCCCGCCGGCAATACGCTGACGATCCGGCGGGGCATTCGCTTGCTGATCATCTACCCGCGCGGGGCGACGCTGGCCAAAGTGGACGGGCTGGCCGATGTCGAGGCGCAACTGCGCTGGTTTCAGGAGACCTGCAACGATGTCTGGCGCCGGCGCGCGGAGATCACCCCTTGCCACGAGCGACGTGTCAGCATGGGGTTCCTGGCCGTCTATCGGCTGCTGCCGGGGCTGAACTGCGGAGCCTGTCAGGAGGCTACCTGCCTGGCCTTCGCCCGTGGACTGGTCCAGGGGGAGCGATGGCTGGATGAGTGCCCGCTGATGGCTGCCCCAGAGCACGCTGAGGCGCGGCTACTACTGGCGGAGTTCACCGGATGAGTGGAAACCGATGAAAGCAGAACTCTCTTCTCCCTGGCTTCAGGACTTCCTGCGCCAGCGTGGCGGTGTGCTCAACATCGCCCGGCGCATCGTCGCCCTGGGCTGATGAAACATCTTTGAAGGCCCGTCCGGTCGGACGGGCGCCCCAGACGAACCGGCGGGGTTCGTCCGCTTCGATGCTGGCGAGTTCATCGTCTATGTGAGCCAGCAATTGCTGGCAACGCTGAAGCCAGGCGCGCGACAGATGCCCTTCTACATTGACGGCTATGGCCGCTTCTGGCTGGTCTTCGTCGAACCGTGGACAGGCGATGCAGGTGAATCGGTAGGGTAACGGCCGCCAGGGGGCGGGAGAATGCGGGTGCTGATCCGCTGCTTGGACCGGTTCCTCCGTCACGCCAACGGCGTCTTCGAGTTCTGCGATGAGGCCGACTGTCTGCTTCGGCTTCAGTTCGGGAAGGCTCCCCGCGACCTCCACCTCTCCGACGGCACGGTGGTGCGGCAGGGGGCGCCCGTGCTGATGCTGCACCTCTGGAACGAGCGCATGCCGCCGATGGGCAAGGTCGGCCCCGACCTGCGCTGGGCGGTCATCGTCCACCGTCGCCTGGTCGCCTCCCTGCGGATGATCGCCGCCTGGGTGGCGAGAGAGTCACGCGCCGCTGAGGTGCAGGCCATCGGCGGGGTGACGGTTCTGGCCTCCTCCCCCAAAGGCCGCCGCCTGCTCGAGCGACTGGGATTCGACATTCTACCCCATCCGCAGCCGCTCGGCGATTTCGGCGCCTTCTGGGAGAACCTGTACATCTGGGGGCTGATGTGGACCTTCAACGCCGCCAGCCTGCGCCACCGTCAGTTGCTGCGGCTGCGTCGGACGGAGATGTGGGTATCCGCACAACACTTCCTGGAGCGATACGGCACTGCCTATGAACCCTGAACGCTTCCGCTTCTCGACCGTCCTGGAGGTGCGCTGGCGCGATCTGGACGCGCTGGGGCACGTCAACAACGCTGTCTACTTCACCTACCTGGAGCAGGCGCGCGTCCATTATCTGCGCGAGGTGGGGTTGCCGCCGGTGACCCCCAACGACATTGGCTTCATCCTGGCCGAGGCCTCCTGCACGTATCGCGCGCCGCTCGTCCTGGGGGAGCAGGTGAAAATCTGGGTACGGGCCAGCAAGTTAGGCCGCTCCAGTTTCCACTTCGAGTATCGCATCGAGGGGGAAGATGACCGGCTGGCGGCGACTGCCCACAGCGTGCAGGTCTGCTACGACTACCGCGCCGGTCACACGGTGCCGCTCCCGCCGCACTGGCGCGCCGCGCTCGTCGCCTATGAGCCGGGGCTGGGGGATGCAGAGACGCGGTGACGCACCGCGTCACCGCGTCACATAGAGGAACACCCCCACATACCTGAAGTACCCCTCCAGGGCGCGGACGCGGTTCTCCTCCAGCCACCCCTGGGTCAGGAGCCGGCGGTCCCACATCTCCATCTCGGTCGCGACCAGCCAGACGCGCTCGTGTCCCTGCACCAGGCGCCCCATCTGCAGGGCTACCTGCTGCGGCGAGAGCAGGTACTCACCATCGGCCGCCGGATAGTTGGTGTACGGCCCATCTGCCGCTGCGTACTCGGTCGGCGCGAAGTAATAATCGAACGTGTATCGCCCGTGGGGAATCTGGAACAGCAGCAGGTCCCCCTCCCGGTAGTGCTGCTCCACAAAGGCGGCCGCAGCGCGGAAGTCGGACCGCAGCGGTACGCTAACCTGAGCCTGTTGGCTGCCGGCAAACAGCGTCAGGATCGCCGCCAGCAGCGGCAGCGCCGGCCAGCGGCCATGCCGCCAGAGCCAGGCCAGCCCCGCCGCCGCCAGCAGGTAGAAGGCCGGCGCGGTCCAGATGAGGTAGCGGTCGGTGA
>DAOTYX010000095.1:0-2331 GCA_034434635.1 Anaerolineae bacterium
CCGCGCTCGCGCTGCAGGGCGACCAGCGCGCTCTGCGCCACCATCTCCGGCGTGCAGTTGAACGGCGCGACGTGGATCAGCCCGTCCACCTCCCCCTGGGCCATCAGCGCCGCCTCGCCGACGGTGGAACGGGCGAACCCGCCCACATCCCGCCTCAGGTAGCGCTTCCCGGCGCGTCGCGCCCGCCCGCCGCGGTCCTGCCGCAGGAGCGTCGGCAGCGGCAGGTTGATGCGGCCCGTGTAGTGGAACCAGCGATAGACCTCCACCCCCATCCGTCCCAGCCGCACCTCCAGGTTGTGGTTGAGGAAGGGGGTGAGGATCGTGTAGGCGTCGCCGACCAGGCCCACGCGCAACACCGGCCGGTCGGGGTCCCGTTCGACCGCCTGCACCAGGCCCAGGATCTCATCCCGCTGCTCGTCCAGCACCCGCCGGTCGCGCAGCGCGACGACGCGTTCCAGGGCGGCGGTATAGGCCCGGTCAACAGCGCCCCGCTCCCGCTCCCGCGCCCGCACCACCAGCGCCGTCGTCTCCAGCGCATCGGTCAGGGTGAGCAGGCCCAACAGGAAGCGGAGCGGCTCGACCAGTTCGTGGGCGGGACGCCCGCTGGCGAAGATGCGGGTCAGGCGAAGCAGGTCACGATGGGCGTGGTAGAGGTCCAGCGTGTGCGTGCGGACGGCAAAGCCCCACTCGCGCAGGCGACGGGCCTGTTGAGCGGCGGAGTAGCCGAGGCGACAGGTGCCCGGGCCACCCAACATGACGATATCCGTCGCGCCCCGCTCCGCCGCCTCGACGTAGTTGCCGAAGAGGAGTTTGCAGGGGATGCAGACCATCTCCGGCGACCCCTGCACGCCGATGTCGAGGGTACGGCGGGAGGTCGGAGGAGGGGTGACCGCCTCGACCCCCAGCGCGCGCAGATAACACTCCGCCGCCAGGCTGATGACGCCCAGGGGCGGAAAGGCTACCCGTCTATCCATACCATCTCCTGATCGAAGCCGTACCGCTCTTGCGGGGCGGCATCGGGATGCCGCGCCCACGGGGGCCTGGCCGGAGGGCGCAGCCCCCCGGCGGCTCAGGGATGCCACCCCTACGAGGGGCCTGGCCAGGGGGCGCAGACCTGATCGAATCCGTACCGCTCTCGCGGGGCGGCATCGGGATGCCGCCCCTACGAGCCAGAAAGTCGCACCCCCGGCGGCATCGGAATGCCGCCCCCACGGGGGCCTGGCCGGAGGGCACAGCCCCCCGGCGGCTGAGGGACGCCGCCCCTAGGAGGGGCCTGGCCGGGGGGCGCAGACCCCCGGCGGCTGAGCGGTCACCGCCAGAGCACCGATCACTCGCCGGGCAGGTTATACTGAGCGTAGTTGCCGGCAAACTCGGTGGGGATGGTGCGCAGGATCTCCACCCAGCGCAGGATGCGGTTGGCTCCCTGCAGCAACTGCAGGAACGGCCCCTGGGTCTTCAGTTTGCGCATCGTGATCGCCTTGGTGGCGCCGATCTTGCCGCGCAGGATGTCCACCCACACGCCGTAAGGGGCAGAGAGGGTGAACTGGGTGGGCCGCTGCCCCAGCCAGACCTGGTTCATCTTCCCGTCATCGTTGTTGAAGCCGATGATGATCGTCTCTTCCACCCCCTGGGCTGGCTCGGCCTCCAGGATCAGGGTGTAGGACTCATTGTTCCCTTTGGCCAGTTCCAGATAGGTCGGATCGGCGTTGGAGCGCCGTTTGACCTCCTCCAGGTATTCCAGCGACGCCAGTTTCATCCTTCACCTCCGATACGCAGCAGGATCTTGACCGCCCCTGACCCCGGCGTCTCCAGGCGGGCGAAGCCGCCGGAGACCGCTTCCTCCAGGGGCACCTCGTGGCTGACCAGCGCTTCGACGTCTACCCGCCGCTGGGCGATGAAGTCCAGCGCAGCAGGAAACTCGGCGCGGGCCAGGAAACTCCCCTCGATGCTCAGTTCGCCCAGGGCCACGGTCATGAAGTCGGTCTCCACCGGCTCCACGCACAGGCCGATGATGAAGATCTGGCCCCCCTTGCGCACCAGCGAGACCGCTTCGCGGTAGGGGGCCGGCGCGCCGGTGCAGATGTAGACCACGTCGGGGCCATAGCCGTCGGTCAGCCCGGCCAGCGCCACGCCGACGTGCTCACGGCTGGGGTCGAGCACCGCCGTCGCGCCCAGCCGCGCCGCCAGCGCCGCGCGGGTGGTGTCCACCTCGGTCACCGTCACCGTGCGCGCGCCAGCCAGCCGGGCGCACTGGAGGGTCAGCAGGCCGATCGGCCCCGCGCCCATCACCAGCACGTGGTCGCCGGCTTTGAGCCGCGAGCGGCGGACGCC
>DAOTYX010000096.1:0-7900 GCA_034434635.1 Anaerolineae bacterium
AGCACGCGGATCATCCGTCCTCCCTGTTTCGGCCACGAATTGCACGAATGACACGAAGGCCTGGCTGCCACCCTCACGAAGTGGTGAATGAGAAAGTCGGCGGATTCAGCAGGGCCATCAGGGGCTGACCTCCGGCGTCGGCGTGGGGGTCCCCAGGAGTTCGGGGGGCAGCGGGGTGAGCGCCAGACCGTAGTAGGCCTCGACGACCTGGCGGGCCATCGGGGCGGCCACTGAAGAGCCCTCGCCCGCGTTCTCCACCATCACCGCGAAGGCGATCTCTGGGTCGTCCGCGGGAGCGTAACCGGCGAACCAGGAGTGGGGGAGGGAGGTCGCGCCGGGGGCCTGCGCCGTGCCGGTCTTGCCGGCCACCGGTATGGACATGCCGATGAAGCGGTAGGTGGCCGTGCCGATAGAGGCAGTGGTCACCCCGGCCAATGCACGACGGATCACCTCCAGGTGCTCGGCAGAGACGGGCAGAGCACCCACAGCCTCGGGCTGGGTGACCACCTCCGGGTAAGCCTCGCCAGCGGCGGCGATGCGCTCGACAACATAGGGGCGGTATAGGGTGCCGCCGTTGGCGACCGCAGCCATCATGCGCGCGATCTGCAGCGGAGTGACCAGCAGGTATCCCTGGCCGATGGCCAGATTCACCGAGTCACCCACCCACCAGTTCTCGCCGACCGCCGATTGCTTCCAGGCCGGGTCGGGCACCAGGCCGGCGGCCTCGGGCAGTTCCCGCAGGCCTGTCGGCGCCCCCAGGCCGAAAGCGCGGGCGAAGGTGGGCAGGATGTTCGGGTCTATGCTGTCCAACGCCTGGCCCACCGCGTAGAAGGTGACATCACAGGAGGCGGTCAGAGCGTTCTCCAGGGTGATGTCGCCATGGCCCGCCGCGCGCCAGCAGGTCATGCGGTAAGAAGGGCCCAGCCCTTCCCAGTAACCAGGGCACCAGAAGTGGGTCTGCGCCGTCATCCCACCCGCCTCCAGCGCCGCGGAGATGGTCACCACTTTGAAGACCGAGCCACAGGGATAGGTGCCCTGCACGGCGCGGTTGAACAGCGGATGCCGGGGATCGGCCAGAACCGCGTTGCGCTGCGCCTCGCCTACGGGGCCGATGAAGATGTTGGGGTCGAAGGCCGGACCGCTGGCCAGGGCGAGCACCGCGCCGGTGTGCACATCCAGGACAACGATCGCCCCCCGACGGTCCCCCAGGATCTCCTGCACCTGTCGCTGGAAGCCGCGGTTGAAGGTCGTGGTGATGGCCCGTCCGGGCACCGGGTCTCGCCTGGCGAGAGTGGCCAGGGTCTGACCGGTGGGGCTGAGCAGGTAGAGCGTGCCGCCGTGCCGGCCGGCCAGATAGGGTTCGCCCCACTGCTCCAGCCCGGCCACCCCCACCGATTCATCGCCACGATAGCCCTGAGCGCGGTACTCCGCCAGTTCCTCTGCCGGGATCGGCGCCACCCAACCCACCAGATGCGGGGCAACCATACCACCAGCATAGGTGCGACCCTCTTTGTCATGGGCCTCGATGCCCGGGGTATTCGTCAACAACGCGGCGTTGGCCACCGCCACTTCGGCGGGGATGTCGGCGACCGCGGTCCACCACTCCGCAGGCCGGCCCGCGTAACGACGGCGCACCTGGTCCGGCGAGAGGCCGGTCACCTGGCTCAACACCGCCAGCACCGTCTGCTCGTCCTGGATGCGGCCAGGCACGACGCCCACAGTGACGATGGTGCCCTCAGAGGCCAGCGCCAGGCCGTTGTGGTCGTAGATGTTGGCCCGCGCCGGGATGGAGTATTCCATGAAGAGATAATTGGCCTCTCCCAGTCCCGGCCAGATCAGGTCACCCGACCCCTCTACTGCCCAGCGATCCCCCTGAAGGGAGAGGGACATCACCGTCTCGGTGACCAGCCGGCCCACGAGGGCCGTATCCCAGGTGAGACGGTAGGTGGCCTGGGCGCGGTCCCCCTGTTGGAGCACCGCCAGCAGGTCCGTGGTGACGGTGAGCACCGTGGCGGCGTCCAGATTGCTCCGACAGCGGGCGGCGAAGTCGTCGGCGCTCATCGTGGCGCGGCTGGCGGGAGAGAGCAGGTTGTACATGGTGGCGTAGTCCCGCGTGGGCCAGGCAGCCAGAAATGCGGCCGCCGTCGCCTCGGGAGTGTCCAGCGCGGGGGTCGGGGCGAGGGTGGGCGCGGGGGTATTCGGCGGGGAGTTGTCAGAGGGTGACCCCCGGCAGGCGGCAAGAAGCACCATTATGAGCAGGCCGATGATGATGGACTTTCTCATGAGGCGATTATCCGGCGGTTTCCCTGCAGAGTGTGGACAGAGCAGCAGGGCTGTTTTTGCCGCCGAGAGCGCTGGTCATTGACTTCGGGCCCAGGTGTCTCGATGACATCGTCAGAGCGATATGTCTTGCTTGCGCTTTGCTCTTGCTTTTGTCACGGGATCATAGACGATGAAGAAGACCATCCCGGCCAGGGCGATCCAACCGGTCCAATCGCCCCAACGGACGGCGAGCGAATCGCCGCTGCCGAGCGGCACATCGGCGATGACAACCTGGCCGCTGGAGTCGCCGCCGGGGGTGATCGCTGCGGCGATGATCCGTCCGTAGGGGTCAATGATGACCGAGTCGTTGCCGCTGTTATCGGCTTTGACCATGCTGACGCGGTTCTCGATGGCCCGGAAGACCAGGTGGGTGTAGTGCTTGGTGGCGATGGCGGGCCAGTCGTGCGAAGGGACAAGGATCAGTTGCGCGCCGTTGCGGGCGACCCTGCGCGTCGTGTTGGTAAAGTCCAGGTCGTAGCAGATGATGGTGCCGATCCGGCCCAACGGCGTCTCGTACACCGGATAGGTGCCACGTGTCATGCTGGTCTCTCCGGCGAAGACAACCGGGTGGTCTTTGCCATAGACACCCAGAAATTGACCATCGGGGGCCAGGACGGTGGTCTCATTGCGCCAAAGCCTTTCGGTGACTTCAACGGCGTAGCCCAGGTTCAGATAGGCGCCCGTCTCGGCGGCCAGTTGGCGGAAGGCAGCGGTGTTCGTGACCTGCGGATCGCCCTGGATGGCGACTTCGGGCCAGACGACGATTTGCGCGCCCTCTTGCGCGGCCTGGCGGGTGAGTTCGGTGAATCGGTCTACGCCGCTCCAGGGCACGCCTGCGTCATAGTGCAGCGCAGCGGCGCCGACTGTCGGCGTGGTTGGCATACGGAAGAGGGCCAGGCTGAGGCCGGTCCAGACGACCAGCGCGGCCAGCATGCCCACGACCCAGCGGCGCACGGATCGCGCGGCCAGGGGCGGTGTCTCTGCGTCCAGTTGCCAGCGCCGGTCGAAGAAGTACAACGCGCTCAACCCTAACCCATAGTTGACGGCCATGATGAGCAGACCCAGGCCGAAGATGCTGAACACGCTCACCGGCTGGATCAGCCAGGGTTGGCTGTAGAGCGTGTTGGCGACGAAGCCCCAGGTGCCCATGATGGGGATGAAGCCGCGAATCATCTCAAAACCGACCCAGTTCAAAGCGCCATAAGCGACAAACCAACGGTAACCGGTGCGCTCGTGGAAGGCGCGCACGCCGCTATCGGCAAGATAACTGATGAGAGCAATGAGCAGTGGAAGCCAGGTCATGTAGAGACCGCTGCCGGCGAAGATGGGGGTCAGGTAGCCGCCCAGCCAGCCGCCGACGGTGATGGCCGAGGCCAGGCTGGAGAATTTGCCCGGTAAGATGCGGAATTGGGCAATCATCATCGGTACAAAGCCAATCCAGATGAGAAACCAGAGATTGTAGGGCGGAAAGGAGAGGGTCAGCAGGATGGCGCTGACCACCGCAAGGAGGACGCCGATCCCCATGCGGATCCAGAAAGATTTGCGATATTGTGACATTTCTTCCTCAGAATTTGTAACTGCTCACCCTCCCGAAGGTATGGGCGCAATTTGCAGCCCGAATCGCACTTCACTGACCACTCCGATTCGTTGCTCGGTAACTTCCGAACCTGCAGGAGGGTGAGCTGAGCAGTTATCTGTGTTCAGCGCCATCGGGCGCGGAAGGATCATGCCGGATTTGGCCTGAGCCGCCCTGTTGATTATACCACGGAAGGGGCGAAATCGCGCGAAGAGAAGATGGCACAGCGCTGGCCCAGATGGGCCTGACAGAGTGCGGGAAGGTCAGAGGTGGGTTGCAGCGCCCACTCCCGTAACGCATGCGCCACGT
Organism: Anaerolineae bacterium; assembly: GCA_034434635.1. Classification (GTDB taxonomy): domain Bacteria; phylum Chloroflexota; class Anaerolineae; order B4-G1; family DUEL01; genus DAOTYX01. The sequence continues at coordinate 4,208 of DAOTYX010000096.1, forward strand.
GACAGAGGGGAAAGCCGGCTACGTTGGCGTAACACCCTTCCCAGGAGGCCACCGGGCGAAAGGTCGGGTCTTGGATAGCATAGGCGCCAGCCTTGTCGAACGGGTCCCCGCTGGCGATGTAGGCGTCCATCTCGGCCCGGCTGTAGCGGCGCATGCGCACCGCTGTATCCACGGTCAGGACAACCTCTCGCCCTTCACCGACCACCGCGAGGCCGCTGGTGACGACATGGGTGCGGCCGCACAACCGTTCCAGCATCTCCTGCGCCTGGGACACGCTGGTCGGCTTGCCCAGCGCCTCGCCGTCCAGCGCAACAACCGTGTCACAACCCACAACCACCGCCTGCGGGTAGCGGCTGTTCACCACGCGCGCCTTCGCCAGGGCCAGGCGGGCGGCCAGGGCGGTGGGAGACTCGCCGGGGAGCGGCGTCTCATCCACATCGGCGGGGATCGCCTGGAAGGGGAGTCCCAGCAGCGTGATGAGTTCCCGGCGCCGCTGAGAGGAGGAGGCAAGAAGGAGCAAGGGGGGATCGGGGCAGGTATCCGCCCTCATCGGACCCGCTTTCCCCGTTGTGCTCCCTTTGTGTCCGACTCCTCGCTGGCCTGCAGGTAACTGGCCAGCACCCGCTTCACCCCGGCCCTCGTGAAAGCCACGACCACCTGCTCGTCATTCCGATCGGGATGGCTCTCCACGACAATGCCGGGGCCGAAGGAGGGGTGCGTCACCGACTGGCCGCGCTGAAAACGAGGAGCCGGCGGGCTGGGTGGGGCCGCACGCGGCGAGTCCCAGGCGGCAACCCTGGACCCCGCCTGCAGGCGCCTGTGGCCGACAACGACCGCGCCGTCCCCCTCGATCAGTTCGAGGGGAATGTCCTCCAGAAAGCGACTGGGGGTGCTGGGTTCGTACTCCCCGTAGCGGCTACGGCGGGAGGCGTGAGTGAGGTACAGCCGCTCCTTCGCCCGCGTCACCCCCACGTACATCAGCCGACGCTCCTCGGCCAGCGCCTCGGGGTCATCCAGCGAGCGGACATGCGGCAGCAGACCCTCCTCCAACCCGACGATGAAGACGACAGGAAACTCCAACCCCTTGGCGCTGTGCAGGGTGAGCAGCGTCGGGGCATCCACCGCCTCCTCGGTCAGGTTGTCCACGTCGGAGACCAGGGCCACATCGGCCAGGAAGTCGCTGAGCGTCGCGCCAGCATACTCCGCCGCGACGGCGCGCAGTTCCAGCACGTTCTCCCACCGCTCCTCTCCCTCCTGCGAGCCATCCCGCAGGTAGGCCTCGTAGCCCGTGTCGGTCAGCACCCGCTCCAGCAACTGGGCGGGGGTCACCTCCTCGTGCAGTGCCACCCAACCCGCGACCATATTGTGGAACGCCGTCACCGCCCGGATGGCGCGCTCGCTCAGGGGAGGGGAGTCTGCCGAACGAGCGGGGCTGTGAGGAGATCGAGCCGCTGCGGCTTCCACGATCTGCCAGACGGAAACGCCGTGGGCGCGGGCAGTGTCCTCCAGGACCTCGACGGTCTGGGCGCCGATGCCGCGCGGCGGGAGATTGATCACCCGCACCAGGCTGGCGGAGTCGGAGGGGTTCTGCGCCAGGCGCAGGAAGGCGATCAGGTCCTTGATCTCGCGGCGGGCGTAGAACCGCGTGGCTCCTACCAGACGATAGGGCAGCCCCGCCTGCAGGAAGGCTTCCTCGAGAGCACGGGACTGGGCGTTGGTGCGGTACATCACCGCGCAGTCACCCAGGCGGGCCTTTCGCGCCGCCTTCAGTTCGACGATCCTCTCGACCACCCAGTCCGCTTCTTCTTCCGCGTCGTAGGCCTCGTGGATGACCGCCTTCAGCCCTTGCCCTCGCTCGGTGAAGAGTTGCTTCTCCGTGCGGTCGCGGTTGTGGCGGATGATCGCCTGCGCCGTGTCCAGGATGTTCTGCGTGGAGCGGTAGTTCTGCTCCAGCAGACAGGTCATCAGGTCCGGGTAGTCCTGACGGAGCCGGGCGATGTTGCGGTAGTCCGCGCCGCGCCAGCGGTAGATGGACTGGTCCTCATCGGCCACCACGAAGAGGTTGCGATGACGGGCGGTGAGGGCGCGCAGCAGCAGGTACTGGGCCATGTTGGTGTCCTGGAACTCGTCCACCAGGGTGTGCAGGTACCGCTCCTGGTAGCGGGCGGCCACTTCCGGATGCTCCTGGAACAGCCGCACCGTCTCCACCAACAGGTCGTCGAAGTCAAGGCCGTTGTTGGCACGCAACTGCTGCTGATAGGGCTCGTAGATGCGGCGGACGATCTCGCCGAAGTAAGTAGAGGGCTGGTAGGACTCGGGGGGGATAAGTTCGTTCTTGGCGCGGGAGATGGCAGAGTGCACTGCCGAGGGAGAGAAACGTCGGTCGTCAATGTTCTGCTCGCGCATCAGCCGCCGCACCAGTGTCACCTGGTCATCGGCATCGAAGATGACGTAGTCGCGGGAGAGGCCAATGGTCTCCGCCTCGCGCCGCAGGATACGGGCGCAGGTGGCGTGGAAGGTACCCAGGGTGAGTTCAGCAGCACGGGCGTGGCCCAGCAGGTTTTCCAGACGGGTGCGCATCTCCCGCGCCGCCTTGTTGGTGAAGGTGACGGCGCAGACGCGCCAGGGGGGAACCTGTCGCTCCTGCACCAGCCAGGCCACGCGATGGGTCAGGACGCGGGTCTTGCCCGAACCGGGGCCGGCCAGTACCAGGAGCGGGCCGTCAGAGGCGGTGACAGCCTTCTTCTGTTGAGGATTGAGGGGAGCCAGTAGATCCATTCGTCGCTTTCCGCTCTGTCGTCGGGGCCGGGCATCAGCCGCTGGTGGAGCGCAGATAGTCGCGCAGGTTATGCTCGGCAGCGTAGGCGGCGGCCTCGGCGCGGTTGGTCAACCCCAGTTTGCTCAGGATGCTGCTGACGTAGTTGCGCACCGTCCCCTCGCCCAGGTAGAGCGCCTCGGCGATCTCGCGGTTGGTCTTTCCCTCCGCCACCTGGGCCAGCACGCGCATCTCCTGGTCGGTCAGGCTGTTGAAGGCGGAGGCGCTCTCGCGGCGTACCACCTCGCGCACCCGCTCGAACACCTGGCGGGTCACCGCCGGGTCGAGCATCGCCTCGCCGCGCCCCACCCTCTCTATAGCACGAATCAGGTCATCGCTGCCGATCTGCTTGAGGACGTAACCACATGCGCCGGCGCCGATAGCGTCGAAGAGCAGCTCATCCTCGGCGTAGGAGGTGAGCATGATCACCTTTGTCCCCGGCAGCCTCTGCGTGATGTCCCGGCAGGCCTCGATGCCGCTGCGCCCAGGCAGGCGGATGTCCATCACCACGATGTCGGGGCGGTACGCCAGGGCTTTTTGCAACGCCTCGTGGGCAGTACCGGCCTCGCCCACCACGTTGAAGCCGCTGTGATGTTCCAGCAGCGCCCGCAGGCCCAGCCGCACGACCTCGTGGTCGTCCACGATCAGGATACGTAACATAGCGGTAACTGCTCACCCCCCCGCAGGTTTGGGCGCAACGGCCGAAGAGAGTCGGCGGATTTGGCAGATGAAGCGGATTTGTCCACAGAAATCCGCTGAATCTGCTCAATCTTAGAAGTTACACAGTTGATCTTTATTGCCACGAATTGCGCGAATTTCACGGATGGAGAGAAACGAAATTCGTGTCCATTCGTGAAATTCGTGGCGAATTTCAAAGG
>DAOTYX010000097.1:0-10647 GCA_034434635.1 Anaerolineae bacterium
CTGAGGGTAGCAAGGACGACGCCGTCAGCGGGCGGCATAATCCCCTCAGGCATGACGTTCTGGTCCATCAGGTAGACAGCGTCTGTCGGCTGCGCGGCGACAATGTAGTTCCACGGCGCCGGGACGTCGGAGTGGATCTCCACCTGACGTTGCGGAGTGGCGGTCGTGTAGGTGAAGCGGAAGATGTCCTGGATGAAAGTGTAGTTGGCGGAAGCCAGGTCGCGGTCGAAGTTGACCAGGCCGGCGCCGGCGAAGACCGCCGCCGAGACGCGTGACTGCTCCGTCGCGTCCAGGTAGAGGTGGGTGGGGTCCAGGCTGCGGTGGCCGATGACGATGAGGGCATAGTCGGCGATGGCGGAGGTTACCGGCGCGGTGGCGATGTCCAGCACCGTATAGGGGATGCCGAAGTGGTCCAGGTAGGGCTGAATGTAGCGGGCGAAGTCGGCGTAATAGGTGCTGCCGGAGTTCACCAGCACCAGCGCCTCCGCCCGGTATTCGCCAACACCCTGCCCTGTCACCGGGGCAGATACGATGGACGACAGCAGCAACCCACCGATTGTCAACAGCGCGGCCATATACAGGCCGAATCTCCGTCCAGTTCCCGTTCTCAGTTTCTTCTCCTTACCCTGACCTGCCGCTATACCCCGAGACACCGTTGCCACACCAGCCAGGCTGTCCTGGCCTGCGCCCGGGCTGCGGCCCGCCACCACGTCGCCATCGCCAGGATCGCCTTGACCAGATAGACCCATAGAATGATGCCGCGCAGCAGGTGGAACGGCAGGGCCCCCCGGTGCTTGTGCAGGAAGCGCAGTTTGCTCTCGTACAACAGCGCCACCGACTCAGGGCGACGCTGTCGGCTGCTCGCCCCTCCAAAGTGCTGCACCTCCACATCGGGCAGGTAGTAGACCCGCCAGCCCGCCTGATGGATGCGGTAGCACAGGTCGGTGTCCTCAGAGTACATCCAGAACGTCTCATCCAGCGCGCCGATCTGCTCGATGACCTGCCGACGCACCAGCAGGCAGGTACCTGGCACCCAATCCACGGGCCGCCTGCTCTCCCCTGCCTGCGGCGGCGGGCTGGGATGGTTCGGCCCGTACAGCCGTCGGTTCAAGCCTGCGGCGGAAAGCCCCTCCGAGATCCAGGTGGGAAAATGGGCGTAGGAGGCCTGGAAGGAGCCGTCGGGATTCAGCAGTTTAGGCCCTGCGGCGCCAGCGTCGGGCTGTCGTTCCATGAACTCGACCATTCGCTCCAGGCTGTGCGGCAGGGCCACCGCGTCGCTGTTGAGCAGCAGGATGTAGCGTCCCCGACTGCGGGCGATGGCCTGGTTGGTAGCGTGCACGAAGCCCAGGTTCTCCCCGTTCTCGACCAGGCGCACCTCGGGAAACTCCTGCCGCACCATCTCCGGGCTGCCATCCGTCGAGCCGTTGTCCACGACGATGGCCTCGTATGCCAGTCTGCCCGTCGCCGCCGGGAGAGAGCCGAGGCACTGGCGCAGCAAGTCCCGTGTGTTCCAACTCACGATCGCGATGGAGAGGTCCATACCTGCATCTCTCTTATGTGGAGCAGGCCTTGCGGCTCAACCGTGTATCCGAGCCGCCCGGCTTACTCGAGGGCCCCTTGTCGGTTCTAACACGCATAGGCATATCCTACACCGGCCGTCGCCCGACGGCTTCTGGTCTAACCCTTTACTCTACCATGTACGGGTCAAGGGGTGGTTAAGGAAAGACTGGGATTGTTTTGGAAACTATAGTGGGCCAGGCTGGTCATCGCTCCCAGCCACATCCACCCGTACAGGGCGTAGTCAAAACCGGCGATGGTCTGGGTGTAGACGAAGGGGATCAGCCAGTCGCCCAGGCCCATCGCCGCCACCAGCCCCACCAGGCCGCCCAGCATGCCAGCGGCCAGCCCTTCCACCCAGTCCTGCCGCCCCCTCACCCGGCCCCACAGGTCCAGGCCGGTCCGTCCCTGCGCCACGAGGAACCACACGTAGAAGCCCAGTCCTACGATGCCCAACTGGGACAGGATGTCAATGTAGTTGCTGTGCGTGGCCATCGCCCTGGTGGGGAAGTAGGTCATGTAGTAGGCGGCGTAGCCAGCCGGACCGGTGCCGAAGAGCAGATGTTGGCCTGTGACGCGCCAGTTCTGCGCCCAGGCGGCCAGGCGGGTCACGCCGCTCTCCGCCGACTCGTGCGAGAAGACCGTGCCGCCGTAGTAGCCCCAGTTGAAGAGTACATAAAGAGCGATGATGGCCAACAGGGCGACGCAGGCCTTCTTCGAGCGCAGGAAGGTGATCACCACCATCGCCAGGAGCGGCGGCACCCAGCCGGAGAGCCAGTAGACCTCGACGACGAGTTTCTGGTACAGCCATAGTCCCAGCAGCAGGATGAGCAACGCGCGGGACAGTGGGCGGAGCGCCCGGTCGAACAGCAGCCGCGCGTAGACCAATGCCACCAGCCACAGGGAAAAGAGCCCGCCGGTGTTGATGAACCGGATGGGCAGGTGGGTCAGGTTCACCACCAGTTTTGCTGCCCCTATCGCGACCATCAGTCCCCACATCCACCGCAGCCAGCGTGGGTCGGAGACGCCGTTCGCCACAAGCAGAGAGGCGCACGGCAGCAGCACCATCACCCCCAGTGCCCCCAACTGGACCACCGGCCAGGTCCTCCAGACCACCACCAGAGGGTCACGGAACACGTTGCTCCACAGGTAGGAGACGAAACTGACGGCGATGATGCCGAGCAAGGGAGCGTTGAACCGCGCTGGTTTCAGGTGCAATCGCCGATTCACCCAGGCCATGCGCAGGATCCAGGCCGCGGTCAGCGCGGCGGTCAGGAGCAGGCTGGCGACGATGCGGCTCTGCGTGCCGGTGGGCAGGGACGCGCGCACAAAGGCGGCGGTGAACAGCAGGGCGAGCACCCCGTACTCCGCTCGCGCCAGCATCAGCAACGCCGCGAACGGGGCGAAGATCGCCAGCGCGAAGAGCGACGGCGCGACCCGCACGGCCACATAGCCGAGCGCCAGATCCGCCACGAGCAGGCCCCCGACCAGCGCCAGCCGGAACAGGTATGTGGGCAGCCGTTGATCCTGTAGCCGCATCATTTGCCGTGCTCCGCGACCACTTCTTGCAGCAGGGCCTCCAGCCGTGCAGCACTGGCTGGCCAGCCATAGCGCAGGGAGACCAGCCGACGGGCGTTGTCAGCCAGGCGGGCGCGCAATTCCGGGTCGTCCAAAAGGCGCAGCGTCTGCGCGGCGAACTCTTCCGGCGTGTCGGCGATGAGGATGTCCTCGCCGGAGGTCACCTCCAGCCCTTCCGCCCCTTTGGAGGTGGCGACCACCGGCGTGCCCAGGGCCATCGCCTCCAGGATCTTCAGCCGCGTCCCCCCACCCAGGGTCATAGGCACCACGCAGACGCTGCTCCTGGCGATGGCTGGCCGCACGTCCGCCAGGTAGCCGGTCAGCACCACGTTCTCCCCCAGCGGCAGGCGATCCAGAGGGACGCCGTCGCTGCGCCCGGTGATGCGCAGCGTCACTCGCGGCCTGGTGGCCCGGACGAGCGGCAGGACCTCGCTCAGGAAGAAGCGCATCGCCTCGAAGTTGGCCTCGTAGGTCAGCGCGCCGGGGAAGACCAGCGTGTCCGGCTCCACCGGTCCGAAATCTCCACGGTATCGCTCCATGTCCACCCCGTTCGGCACCACTGCCAGCGGGCGGTAGCCTGGGACGATGTCCAGCACGGCCCGTCGCTCCGCCTCTGAAGCCACCGTGCACCCGTTCACCCTATGGAGCAGTTCCGCGGTGTACCTCCGTTGCTTCCACCAGGTCAGCCGCTGCCGCCAGCGGGCCGGTGCCGCACGCTGGGCCTGTGCCTTGGCCAAGATCATCGAGACCTCCAGGTCCTCGATCACCCGCGGCAGCGAGTCCATCTCCCAGAGGTACGGCGCTGTGCTGACCCCGGGCCCGATCTCGCAGGCCAGCACCAGGTCGTACCGCCTGCCGGCGATCGCCTGGCGGACGAGGGTGGCCATGGCGGGGTTGTACTGCTCCTCCAGCGAGCGCGGGTAGCGGGAGAGCAGCCCCGACCCGGCGGAACGGGGAGTTATCTGGAAAGGCACTGCACCCAGCAGCCGACAGGAGGGCCCCAGCGCCTCCGGTTTGACCTGCTCGTCCTCCCGCAAGAAGGAGATGAGGTCGAGACGATGGCGCAGGCCCAGGCTGCGCAGCAGGTGGTACAGGCGGATGCGTGCGCCGTTATCCGGCGGGTAAGGGAACCATCCAGTCAGGCAGAGAATCTCCATCTGGCCTTCCTATGTCCTCATCGGCCCCCAGCGACCTCGCCCGGCGTCGGCGAGCGCCTGCACCATCGCCCGTCGCTGGGCCCGCTTGTGTCGCCAGCGTGGGCGCAGGCTCCAGGCCAGCAGCGTCCGGGCGTACTCAGCCCCCGTATGCAGCCAGGCCTGCGCTCCTGCCCCGGTCAGCCGCAGGAAGAGCAGCCGGTTGCGGGTCATGTAGTAGTGCACCACGGGCGAGTCCTCCTGCGCCCGGGGTGAGATGCGGTGCCAGGCCCGGGCCAGCGGCACGTGGAGGATGCGGAAGCCGGCCCGCCGGGCCCGCACGCACCACTCCGCCTCTTCGTAATAGACGAAGAACCGCTCGTCCAGCCATCCCGCCCGCTCCACCGCCTCCCTGCGCAGCAGCATGACACAGCCGCTGATGAAGTCCACCTCGCGGGGGGCAGTCCCGAACTGTCCGACGTCCCGCTCGTCCAGCCCCACCATCCAGGTTCGACCCCGCTGCCAGTCAATCGCTCCGCCCGCCGTCCAGACCGTGTCGGGGGTGTCGGCGTAGCAGATGGTGGGGCCGACAGCCCCGATGGTGTTGTCCTCCTCCGCCGCTTCCAGCAACCGCTCCAGCATCCCCGGCCCGACCCGGGCGTCGTCGTTGAGCAGGAGGACGTATCTGGCTCCGCGCCCCAGCGCGTAACGCAGCCCGACGTTGTTGCCGCCGGCGTAGCCCAGGTTTCTGCCATTCTCGATGACCACCGCCTCGGGCCACTGTTCCTGGATCAGCGCGGCTGAGCCGTCACTGGAGCCGTTGTCCACGACCACAGCCTCGTAGTCCATCGCGCCGCTGGCCCGCAGCGACTCCAGGCAGGCCAGAGTGTCCGCCGGGCGGTTCCAGTTGAGGATGATGATGGTTATGGGTAGATTGGTAACTGGTGGATTGGTAACTGGTAGATTGGTCATTGGTCATTGGCCATTGGGCATTGTTGCATGGTATGCACGGGCGGTTTGGATAATAAAGTCAGCAAAGATGGGGCCGACGGTCTCGTTGGCGAACTGGTTGGGGTGGGAATCGGTGCCCTCGCGGTACTCCGCCCGCAGCATGTTGAAGTCGGGCGCGGCCGGGTCATCCTCTGCCAGCAGGTCGAAAAGGTCGAAGGTGGAGAGGTTCGGGTGGCTGGCCAGGAAATCGTCAGAGGTCAACCAGTCGGCGAAGGCCCGCGCCCGCGCCGCCGTCTCGGGATCTGTCTCCGCCGGGTTCAGCGGCGGCGGGGTGACGGCGATGAAGAGGTGGTCGGGGTAGCGGTCCATCACCTCCCGCATCCCCAGGTACCACTCCTGGTACTGCCGCAACTGCTCGCCGCTGGTGATGTTGCTGGTCGGGAAACAGGACTTGAAGATGATGACCTCGTGCTGCATCAGACCGCTGAAACCGTTGAGCGGCCAGTCATAAACCGGCTGGGCAAACAGACGGGCCAGGCCGTCGGGATCGGTGTTGTCGTCGGGGATGCCGTAACTGTAGCCGGCCAGCGTTCCATCCGGACGGGTCAGTCCCTCCCAGTTGTAGTCGTGATCCCAGAAGCGAAAGCCTGCTTCGGTCAGCCGCTCCCGCACCCCGCCCTGGTTGATCAGGTTGCGGCCCACGGAGTGGTGCAGGAAGATGACGTCGGTGAAATCGCCAGAACGGACGACATCGCCGCGATGGAGGATCGCCTGTACGCGGTGGAAGAGGGCCATGCGCAGCCCGCTGCCGCGCAGGGCCAGTCCAGCCGCCGTCAGCGCAATCAGCAGCACCCCCAGCAGGATCAGGATCGCCATTCGTCTCCTCATCGCTCCCACCGTACCACTTTGCCGGCCACGCGGGCCGGGTTGCCGTAGACCAGGCTGTCAGGCGGCACATCCCGCCGCACCACCGACCCGGCGCCGATCACGGAGTTGCTGCCGATGGTCACGCCCTTCATGATGATCGAGTAGGGGCCGATCCAGACGTCGTCGCCGATAGTGATGGGCTCCTCAATTTCCACCTCCCCGGTCTCCTCCAGCCACAACCGGTGGCCGATGGAGTCGAAGATGCTGCAGTTCCAGCTGATCATGCAGCGAGCGCCGATGCGCACCTGCGTGGCGGCCATGAGGCGGGTGTTGGGACCGACAACCGTTCGGGTACCTAGCGAAAGCAATCCTGACGATCCCACCCGCAGGACACACCCGGGCGAAATGCGGACGCCTCGACCGGCGATCAGGCGCGCGCCTCTGCCGTATTTCTTGATCGAGACCCCCTTGCCCAGGACGATGAGTTCTCGGGAGTTGAAGTAGCGCAAGCGCAGCAGGAAACGGAGCGTTCCTGTGAGGATGTACCATTTATCCTCCCACCGCGACTCCAGGAATTTATGCCAGAAATGGCCCATTCCCTCTGGCGACGCCTCGGTCCGTGTGGGCCCTTCTGGCGTTCCCTCAAGTTCTGTCCATTCGTCCATCTCTCTTCTCCTGCAGCGGCTCATCCTCCCGCGGGTCCTGGCAAATGACCAGAGATACTGTCTCCTGCGGCACAGAGACAGTACGCCGCGATACCATACGCACCATCTGGCGTATCTCCTGCGGCTCGACGGCCCGCGTGGCCAGGATGAGGGCGAAGTAGACGACGGCCCCGACGCCGATCATGACGAACAGATGCAGGTCCCGCAGGAGAAACACGACGATGCCCATGCCCAGAGCCGAAAGTGCCACCCTGACAAGGGGCAGCCAGCGTCCGCCGGTGAGCCTCTCGGTACCCAAAAGCCGCCAGTGCAGCACCACGCGCAGCCAGCGCGCCCCCACCTCAGCGATGGCTGCGCCCATCACCCCCAAAGTGGGTATCAACACGATGTCCAGAATCACATGGAGCACCGCGTTGAACATATTCACTCGCGCGACCTTCTTTTCCATCTGCAAGATCAGGAAGGTCGGACCAGTCAGCTCAGTGATGAAGAAGGCGGGCAGGTCCCAGATCACCAGGGCGAAGATGGGGCCGGCGACGGCAAACTGGTCCGTGTAGAGCCAGCGGATCAGCTTGTCGGCGACCAGAGTTCCACCCACGGCGATGGGGAGGGATATCAGCAACAGGTACTTGAGCGTCTTGGCGATGACCGGCCCGATCGGGTTCACGCCCAGAGTGTGCTCTCGGACCAGAGTGGGGTATATCGAGCTGCATACGCTCTGCGCCACCGGCATCAGCATGACAGCCAGGTTACAGGCGACGGCATACCACCCGACGGCAGCATCGGTAAGAGCGAAGGACATGAACGTCACATCGAAACGGGTCTCCAGGACGAAGGATATCCCGCTGATGCCAAAGGGCAGGCCGGCTACAAACAGAGGCCACCATCGGTGCCAGTCTATCCTGAGGTCGCTCAGCCTCACCTCTCGAGCGACAGTCCTGGCGGACAGCAGGGTCATGCAGATCAGGCCCAGCAATGTAGCCACCAACAGGCCGATGTACCCAGCCCCCACCAGCAAGAGCAGCGTGCCCGCAGCCCAGAACACTATCTGGTTGACCAGGAAATACCTGGCCCACAGGTCCAGTCTTTCCCAGGCTGTCAGTGTAGATTCCAGCGGCCCCTGGAATGAGTAGATGAACAGGCTGCATCCGGCGATGAACGCCCCCACCACGATGTCTGGCCCTTTGCCGAGCATGTACAGTCCTACGGTTACCCCAGTCACCACCAGCAATGACAGAATCAGCCGGAGGCTGACCAGGTTGGGCAGCAACCAGTAGATGCTCTTGCGGTCACGAGCGATCTCCCGCAAAGCGTAGGGAGTCATTCCCAGGTCCGAAAAGATGGCGAACATCTGAATATAGGCCATGACGGCGGCGTATTTGCCGAAGTGGACGTCGCCCAGGCGGCGCACGATGAATACGTTGAACAGGAAGGCCAGTATCTTGATGGCGATCTGCGAACCCAGCATGAAAGCCGAGTTCCTGGCCACAACTTTCATCAGGCGTTGGGGGTCTGGAGTGCTGTCCAAGTCACATAACCTTTGCGTACAGGCTGCTCAGTTCTTCTATCTCCTCGTCGAGCGTCCGCACGGGCGGAATCCCGGTGGAGATCTGCCGCAGCAACCCAGGCTCATCAACCAGCCGTTGCAACTGCCTTCTCAGGTCGGCGACATCGCCTGGTGCGAACAGCAAGCCCGATCTCTCGTGGCTGACCAATTCGCTCATGCCACCCAAATCGGATACCACTACCGGTGTGCGGTAGGCGAAAGCCTCCAGGATCGCGTTGGGGCTATTCTCGTACCAGACAGACGGAACGACCAGCACGTCCAGTTCGCGGAACACATGCTCCAGGTCCTGGCGTGCATACGTTCCCGCAAAGCGGATATGGGGATGGCGGTTCGCTGTCTTACGCAGCCGGTTCACGTACCTGGGAAAGCGGGTTGGGTCACCATAGATTGTCAACGTCGCCGGCCGGGTTTTAAGGCCAAGGCCTCTGAAGGCCTCAATCAACAGGTGAACGCCCTTGTGTTCGGCCAGTTGCCCGATGTAACCGACGCGCAATGTGTCCGAAGGCAACTTGTGGGCGGCGTTCCTTGATAGCGCCAATCCCTGCCGCGAATAGATCAGGCGGTCTGCCGGCGCGCCGGAGCGGACGTAGACCTCGCGCAGAAACCTGGACGGGCAGATAGCCAGATCGAGCCGCTCCAGCGCTTCGGTCAGCACTTGCCGCCGCCGCTCGATGGCAGCGAGGGTTACCGGCATACCTGGTCTGGCGGCCAGCGGCGAGGCCCACAGGGCATCCATCAATCCGGGCATCGCCCGGGCCGGCCAGCGATACCGTCGTTTCTCCTCCGCCAGACAGCGCACACAATCTCGAGGCGTGGCCTCGGCGCAGACCCGACCGTTGCTACGCAGGAGGGTAGTGCGCGGACAGATGAACCAGTAGTCGGTGAGGGTGGCGATCACAGGCAGACCCGCCTCACTGGCCGCCCCGATGCCTCCCGCGCCCATCAGGTAGCCGCTGATCAGGTGGAACACGTCCGGGCGATGCTCCGCCAGGTACTCCCGCAGGTGGTTGCCGATCCAGGGATTATCGTAATCCCAGCGGAAGGGGTCGGGCGCAGCGGCCCGGTTGAAGGAGAGTCGGCGCACGGGAATCCCTTCATAGACGGTCTCCTCCCAGGCGACCCCGCCGTCCGGGCCGGCATCAATGCGCTCGACGCAGACCACGCGCACCTCGTGGCCGCGTGCCTGAAGGGCGGCGGCGGTGCGATAGGCACGCCACTCGGCCCCGCCGGTGTAGCGTGGAGGAAAATGATGGACAGCGATGACGATCCTCACTACATCCTCTCAAAGAAGAAACGTCTGCGGGTTGCCGGCAGGGCATCACGCCCCAGGATATAATGCAGGCGGATGCCGAAGAGCTCAACGAACCCCACCTGCCCGACCCGGGTGAAGCCCACTTTAGCGGCGGCGCGCAAAGAGGCTTTATTCGTGACGTTGATCAGGAAAAGGAGGTGCGTCTTGCGCGGGCTACGGGCCCGTATGCTCCGTGCGCTTTCTGCCGTCATGTAGGAATTGATCCCTCTTCCGCGAAAGGCAGGAACGGTGAAAGTGTTGTAGCCATAAACCTCATTGGCTGCCAGCTGAAACCTTCGTCCGAGGAAGAGGGAATCGAATTCTCCCTCCAGGAACCACTGACCAGCGACGATCTCGCCCTGGTGTCTGGCAACGTAGCAGCGATGCCCCTGTTGCAGACGATCGAGGAGTTGTGTTGTGGGGGTCTCCCATTCGTCAACCTGAGCCAGCGCTGCAAGGATATCCTGATCGGTGGCCTTGACCTCGTGAGTTTCTACCTCAACCGTCGGTGGGGGCACGTGGGTTGGGTGATCCAGGCGCAGGGCGACGATGTAACCGCGAATATGAAGTGGCTGGCGCCTGAGACGCCCTGCGATCCGCTTGCCAAGCCCGGCAATCCCCTCGTTTTGAAGGATCACCTTGGCGCGTTGCGCAAACTGCGCGACCAGGTGCGGTGTCTGGCCCTGCTTTCCCAGATGGGTGCTTCCCTCGGCGCCTTCGATTCCGTCAACCATCTTTCTCACTCTCGTCTTCCCAAACCAAGTCGCAATGGTCAGGCCGGGTAGGCAGGCTTGTCAGCCCACGCCTGGCCAGCCCGTGGAGTTGCCAGAGGTTACTGTTCTCGTTGCGTGTCATACAGCGCTCGCAGCATCATTTCATAAGTCATAATCGGCGCGATCTTTCCCAGTAGCCACGGCCTCTGACCTGCCTGGTGCTGCGCCCACACCGAGCGGATGTAGTCTGGATTGAAGATGCCACGGTCGAGCGTCCGCCGATCAAACAGGATCCCCTCCGCCCAACGGCGCAAATCGTTGCGCA
>DAOTYX010000098.1:0-2366 GCA_034434635.1 Anaerolineae bacterium
GACCCCCAGCGCCAGCCGCAACGATTCGACGTCGGGCTCCAGGTCGGCGCGCAGTTGCGCCAGGTAGCCGGGGTCGCTGAAGCGGGCCAGCGCGCGCACTGTGGCGACCTGCAGAACGGGGTCGTCGGTGAGGAACTCTGGCAAAGAGGCGGTGGGGGTGAAGGCCGTGCCGGCGGCGATGGGCGCGCAACGGGCCGAGACGGGGTCGCAGGCCAGGCGCAACGTCCGCCAGTCCAGTTCAGGCGCGCCCCGCCACAGGGCGGTGATCGCCAGCAGGTCGGCCATCCGCTCCACCTCCAGAACCTCGGAGGGGGCGCGCTCGCCGGCCTGCAATGCCTCCAGGGCGTGGACAGCGGCGTCCGCTGTCAGGTCTGGGCTGAGAGGCCAGAGGGCGACGGGTCGGGCATACTGGAAGCCGCCGCCCGGCAAGGCATCCCCCAGTTCGGCGCGCGCCTGCCAGTAGGCAGTCGTGTCGTAGGCAACCAGCACTTCCCCGCCTCTCCCCTGAGCCGCCAGCCAGGCGGCATCGGGTGTCTCCTCCAGGGCGTAGAGGCCGCGGTCGCTGCCGTTCAGCCGCAGACGCACCAGCAGGTAGCGCGGGGTCAGGACCCCCGCCCGGCGCGACGTCTCCAGGCGCCCCCAGGTGGAGAGCGTGGTCGTATCGGCGGGGGTGAGGGTCAGGTGATGGCTCGTCAGGCCCAAGGCCGACAGATCTCCCTCCAGCACCAGTTCGAAGGGCCAGGCGTCCCCGGCGAACAGCCCCGCCGGCCCTGAAGGCAGGCGCATCTGGACGGAGACGGACGCGCCGGAGCAGCCCAGGGTGGCCGGAACGTACTCCTGATCGGTGGCCACGTTGGCCGTCTGGCGCAGGGCGCGGTCGCGCTGGCCCACGAGCCGCTGGTAGTCCCGGAAACGCATGTCCACGGTCAGTGTAGGCGGCGTGGAGGGACGCAGCAGCGCCGTGACCGCAGAGGCGGGGTCGCGTCCCACCAGGCGCAGGAAGCCCTCCACCGGGCGGTGCCAGCCCTGCTGATGGATGAAGAAGCCCAGCGCCACGGCCAGAAGCAACAGGCCGGTCTGCACGACGAGCGGGAATCTGGGGCGGGCACGGGTGGCTGAGGGACAAGAGGCGGGAGGGGTCCTGGCGATCCTCACTCACCCTCCCAGGGCCTGGTCCTGTTGGATGAAACTGAGTTCGGCGATGGGGAAGTCGCGCTTCAGGCCGTCCATCAGGTCATTGAGCGCCTGTGGGTCGCGGCATTTGACGAAGTAGGTGAGCTGCATCGTCCCGTCGCGGCTGTCGAGGCGGCGAAAGTCGAGTTCGTCCACATACGCCAGCAGCCGCTCGTTCACCCGGTTGAACAGCGCGGTCTCCTGACCCTCATTCACCAGCACGTTGAGATAGAAGTTATTGGCCGGCGGCCGGCGCGTGACCAGCATGCGGGCGGCCATCGTGGCCAGGATGACCAGCGTGCCCGCCACCGCCGCCCACCGCTGGTCAGCGCCCACGCCGAGGCCGATGGCGATGGCGATGAACAGAAAGACCAGTTCTTCCGGCTCCTTGATCGCCGTGCGGAAGCGGACGATGGACAGCGCGCCAACCAGTCCCAGCGAGAGGGCCAGGGAGGACTTGACAATCGAGATCACCAGTCCCGTGGTCAGCGTGAGCACGGGCAGCAGTTGGGCGAACTTGCGGCGGTTGGACAGCGACTGGCCGTACCGCTCGTAATACCAGGCCACGGCGAGGGAAAGGACCAGCCCGATGGCCAGGTTCAGCACCAGACCGCCGAGCGAGAACGGCGCTGGCGCGTTCGTGTTGCCCATAGACGACCTCCTTACAGACGACAGACCGCGGACGACAGACCACGTCCGTCGGGCACTAGCCACCGACCACCATCATACCATGACTGGAGTCACCGGTCAAAGATGGTCACCTCAGCCAGGGACAGGTGGTCGGCGAGGGTGCCGTCGGGCAGGCGCGCACTCCAGCGGGCCATCGTGTCCAGCCAGTAGGCGCCGACGTGGAGGGCGTAGCGGCCGGCAGGTGTCCCTTCAGGGATGACGAGCCGGTGGCGTTGCAGGATGACATCGCCGGGCTGCCACTGCTCGATGGGCACGCCCAGGCCATCCCCCACCGCCAGTGGCGCGCCGTCGTCGCCCACCAGATGGGCCATCAGGGAGAGCGGGCGAACGGGCGCTTCATCCACCCGCCAGAAGGTCCACAGCGTCACCTCCTGGCCGGCGCGGGCCGTCTCTGGCGTCACCTGGTAGCCCAGGAAGGTCAGCGGGCCGTCCAGCGTCGCCTCCAGCGGATGTTGGGGAACAGGGGGGCCGCCTTCCGCCCGGTAGAGGGTGTAGAGAGGCTG
>DAOTYX010000099.1:0-20125 GCA_034434635.1 Anaerolineae bacterium
GCGCTCGGCGCCGGCTGGAACGCTCCCCATCCGGCTGAGCCCCCGGCCTGGCGCCCCCCCAACCCGCTGACCCTGACCGTGCGCCCGCCAACAGAACAGGCAGTGCGGCTGGTGGGGACGGTCAACCCAACCTTCGCCCTGGAGGCGTCGGCCACGCCGTTGGCCGGGGCGGAGTTCAACGGCTACGGGCTGGTCTTTCGCGCCGAGGGAGAGGAGCGGTATGCCGTCTTCGCCGTCGGCAGCGACGGCTACCTGGCGGTGTTGCGGGTAGAGGACGGGGCGGTGACGCCAGCGCTGAACTGGCAGTCCTTCCCCCACGTGCGTCGCGGGCGGGAGCCGAACCGGCTGCGCGTGGCGTGCGCCGGGGGGATGTGTCGCTTCTGGGTCAACGATGAGGTCGTGGCCGCCCTCGAGGACGACTTCGGCACGGGCGCGGGGGTGGGGGTGTGGGTGCGACGCTTCACCCCTGCCCCGGTCAGCGTGCGTTTTGAGTAGGGGCCGAGCCCCGCAGCCAGCCCAGGCTCTCCAGGCCGATCTCCAACGCCGACCGCCAGACGCCGGGGTCGCCCAACAGCATCCTCAGGTAGGTCAGCATCGGTCCGGGGCGCAGGGCCCAGGCACGGAAGGCCCGCTGCGCCCAGCGCTCCAGGTCTTCCGCCCGCAGATGGGGGTAATCCAGCACCGTCGAGCGGTCCATGTCCACTTCCTCCCAGCAGGTGCCGGGGCGGAACCAGCCGTTCTCCACCACCTCGAAGAAGAACGGCGTTCCCGGGTGGGGTGCGGCGATGTGGAAGAGGGTCAGGTCAAGCGGCAGGTGCCGGGCGAAATCTATGGTGCGACGGATGCTCTCCTCGGTCTCCCCTGGCAGGCCGATGATGAAGTAGCCCCAGTTCCAGATGCCAGCCTTTTTCGCCCAACGGAGGGCCTGCTCCACCTGCTGGCGGGTGATGCCCTTGTGCATGCGGCGCAGCATCCCCTCATCGCCCGACTCGATGCCCCAGGAGATCATCCAGCAACCGGCGCGGGCCATCGCCTGCAACATCTCCTCGTCCACGAAGTCCACCCGGCTGTTGCATGTCCAGCGCACTTTCAGGCCGCGTGAGATGATCCCCTCGCAGATGCCCATCACGTGGTCGCGGTTGAGGGTGAAGCAGTCAGCGTACATGTGGATGGCTCGCACGCCCAGCCCTACCAGGTATTCCACTTCGGCCAGGACATTCTCCGGCGAGCGGAAGCGCACGGAGTTGCCGTAGGAGACGTTCTTGATGCAGAAGCGGCAGGCGGCCGGGCAACCCCGGCTGGTGACGATGAAGTCGTAGGGCCCACCGACCAGCGGGGCGCGGTACTTCTTCAGCGGCAGCAGGTCGTGGCGCGGCAGGGGCAGCAGGTCCAGGTCGGCGATGAATGGCCGGTCGGCGTTGAGCACGATCTCCTGCCCGTCGCGCCAGGCCAGGCCCTTGATGCACGGGATGAGGAGGCGGCGCCGCGCAGGGTCGGCGCCGAGCCAGGCGGGACGCCAATCCGGGTCGGCGCCGGTGAACAGGCGACGCAGCCGGTCGGCGAAGTCGGGGGGCAGGTCGGGCCACCAGGCGGAATCCTCATCGCCCGCAACGCGCCCCTCCAGGGTGTCCACCAGTTCGCGCAGCGTCAGTTCCGGCTCGCCGCGCAGCACGAAGTCCAGCGCCGGGTAGTCCTCCAGCGTCGCTCGCGGCAGCGGGGTGACGTGGGTACCGAAGGCGACCGTCGTCGCTCCCAGGCTGCGGGCCAGGAAGACGCCGTACATGTCGTTCTGGAGGGTAGGCGCGGTGACCTGGGTGACGTAGTAACGGGGTTGCTTCTCCCGCAGCAGATGCTCGAAGGCGGCCCAGGTCATGCGTTGCGGGATGGCGTCAATGATCTCCACCCGGTAGTCGGGGAAGAGCGCCGCCATCTGCGCCAGGTCGGCCTGGGGCCAGATCATCCCCTCGCGCGAGCGGCGCCCCACGCGGTGCTGGCTGCGGATCCAGATGCCGCGGTCGGGCGCCGGCGGGTTGACGAGGAGGATGTCCACCGCGCCAGGGGGACGGCTCATCGCCCGCGTGCGCACGGCGGCGTCGGCATCGGGGAAGTGAGGCGCGGTGATGCGCTGCCGCACGCGCAACCCGCGATTCAGCGCCGGCCCGCTCGCCTGTGGGTTTCCACGAGAAGCCGGAGTCGCGACAGATGGCTTTGACACGACGCCTCCTTATGTGTCCTGTGCTCTGGTGGGGCGGGATCAGTAGTAGATCGGGCCGCGCGCCGGGGACTGCTTCCCGTCTATCTGGCGCACCACCCGCGCTGGCACTCCAGCGACGACGGTGTGCGGCGGCACGTCCTGCGTCACCACGGCCCCTGCGGCCACCACCGCCCCGTGGCCCACGCGCACGCCGTCGCAGATGACCGCCCCCGAACCGATCCAGACGTCGTCCTCGATGACGATGCCCTCGGCGGTGATCCCCTGCTCGACGAACGGGCGGGTGGGATCGTCGAAGACGTGATTCACGGCCACGATCTGCACCAGCGGTGAGGTGTAGACGCGGTCGCCGATGCTCACCCCACCCTGGCCGCGGATGACGGTGTACTCCCCGATGAGACTGTCCCGCCCGATGCGGATGCCGGCGTAGGGCAGGTTGCGGAAGTTGTAGACGTGGAGCACGGCGCCGTGCATCACCAGGCTCCCCGCGCCGATCTCCACGCCGGCCGGACAGGCGTGGATGTAGACCCCCTGGTCGAGGTAAGCGCCGCGGCCCAGGCGGAGGTGGTTGGCGAAGCGCAGGCGCACGCCGCTCTCGATGCCGGCCCAGCCATCCATATGCAGCATCAGACGGTAGGTCAGGGCGCGCAGGCCGATGCCCACGACGGTGGGCACCCAGCCGAACAACGCCTGGAGCGTCTGTTCCAGCAGGTAGCGAGCCAGGTTGTCCGCCTGACGGCGCAGATAGAGTCCAGGTCCGCCGGTGATTTCCTTGCTCATTTAGAACACAGGTCGTCTCCCCTCTCGAAGGTGAGGAAAACCGTCAGCGGATTGGGCAGATTCAGCGGGTTCCCACCCCATGAATCTGCTTCACGGATCATGGGCCATGTTCCCGTTGCAGGAGGAGGGCGAGGCGCTGCTCGCGCAGCGAGTGAAGGCGAGGGCCGAAGTTTTCGAGGAGTTGGAACCAGACGGGGATGGCGTACAGCACCCGGCGCAGGTCTGCTTCTCCTGCAGCAGCGTCCTCTCTGAAAGGGCTCCACGGCGGGATCGGGATACAGTTGTCGGGGTTGAGGAAGCCGAAGGTCGTTGGCTCGTCGTCCACTATGAGCACACGGGTGAGGTCGCCGGTGAGGGTGTACAGGTCCTTGACCGGCAGCGTCATGTCCGCGCGCGTCCTGACCAGGGCGAAGGCGTCGGCCAGGCCGGTGTTCTGAAGGGACTGCGCCACGTATTCCGCCACGCCGAACGACCACAGGCCGACGATGTAGTGGGCGGAAAGTTCCTCCAGGAAGTCACGTGTGCCAGGGCGCAGGAACAGCGCGGTCGGCTCTGGCTGGCCGTTCCTGTCCATCTCCACAGGGGGGAAGGGAGAGGTGAGCCGCTTTCTGGCGCATGCTGCCGCGGGGCAGGAAAAGGCCAGGGTGCCGTCCCAGTCCACGATCACCACTCTGGACGAGGGGAAAGGCACGTCTTGGATTGTGGGTGGCAGGCTCTCGATAGGTTCTGTCATCATCCTGGGCCTCGAGTGATTGTACCACATTTGGTGTTTTTCAGCAGGGGCGAAAAACCTTGACGGAGGGCTTTTTTTTTGTTATAATGACTCCTGTAGGGCATCTTGGGAACGCGACTGAGAGCCTGTGGATGGCGGGATTCGCCGGAATGGTGAGGCTCTCAGGCGCCAGAATGGTGCGATGCTACAGTTCGACCTTTCCCCGCTGCTCGGCGCTCGCCCTGGTGAGCGTCTGGACTTTCCCCTTGACGAAGGCCCCCGGCGGTTGCGCGATATTTCTGTCGAGTTTCTGCATGGCAGCCTGCAGTTCACCCGTGTTCAGGGGGGCATTCTGGTGCAGGGGGAGATCGCGACCCGGGTTCAGGCCGAATGCGTGCGCTGCCTGGAGTACTTCCCGCTGGACGCTGTTCTGGAGGTGGAAGAGACCATCGCGTTGGGTGGACGCCCGCGCCCGGGTATGGTCTATTTCGTCACCGATGAGGGGTGGTTTGACCCTACCCCCCTGCTGCGCGAACAGGCCTGGGTCGTCCTGCCGATCAAGCCGCTCTGCCGGGCCGACTGTCAAGGGCTGTGCCCCGAATGCGGGGCCAATCTCAATCTGGGCGCATGTGACTGCCGCCGGGAGCAGGTGAATCCCCACTTCGCTGCCCTGGCGTCTTTCCTGCATCCTGAACAGGAATAGAGGGCTTATGGATGCTGTTGTTGAGCTGTTAGAACAGGCTGAGTTGCAAGGATACCTGACAACCGATGACATCCTGGAGATACTGCCAGAGGCGGAAGATTCCCTGGAACAACTGGAAGAGGTTTTCATCCTGCTCCATGAAGCAGGCATCGAGATCTGCGACGAGCGGCTGGCGCTGGAGGATGATCTGGAGGTCGGCGAGGTCGCGGGCAGCGAAGAGGACCTCCAGGACCTGGGTGAGATTGCCACTGACGACACGGTGGGCCTTTACCTTAAGGAAATGGCCCGCGTCCCCCTTCTGAGCACCGACGAAGAGGTGCGTCTGGCGCGGCTGGTGGAGGCGGGCCGCGAGGCGGAGCGGTTGCTGGCCAACGATGGCAACGACCCGGTCGAGCGGCTGCGCCTGGAGGGGCTGATCGAGCAGGCGCGCCTGGCGCGCGATCATCTGATCAAGGCCAACACCCGCCTGGTCGTCAGCATCGCCAAGAAGTACATCGGCCGCGGGGTGCCCTTCCTCGACCTGATCCAGGAGGGAAACCTGGGCCTGATCAAAGCGGTGGAGAAGTTCGACTACCACCGCGGCTATCGTTTCAGCACCTACGCCACCTGGTGGATTCGGCAGACCATCACCCGGGCCATCGCTGACCAGGGGCGCACCATCCGCGTGCCGGTGCACATGTCCGACCGCATCCGTCGCCTTTACCGCACCGCCCGGCAGTTGGAGCAGGAGCGTGGCCGCGCTCCCACCCCCGAGGAGATCGCCAGCGAGATGGACCTGGAGCCACGCAAGGTGCAGTGGATGCTGAAGGTCTCCTGGCAGCCGCTGAGCCTGGAGCGGCCGGTGGGCGAGGAAGAGGACAGCGAACTGGGCTCCTTCATCGAAGACGAGTCCACACCCACGCCGCCACAGACGGCCTACCAGAACATGCTGGCGAAGAAGATCGAGGAGATCCTGACCACCCTCAGCCCGCGCGAGGCGCGCATCCTCCGCCTGCGCTTCGGCCTGGTCAATGGGCGCAGTTACACCCTGGAGGAGGTGGGGCAGAAGTTTGGCCTCACCCGTGAGCGCATCCGCCAGATCGAGGGGAAGGCCTTGCGGCGGCTGCGCCATCCGCGCCGCAGCCGTCAGTTACGGGACTATCTGAGCTGAACAAGGCCAGTGGCATGAACCTGCGAACGAAACTGCTCATTTTCGGCGGCGTCTGCGGCGCTCTGCTGGGGGTCGGGGTGGCTTACCTCTACCTCCGCTCCACCCCCATCGAGGTGGATGAGACGGGAAAGGAACGGTTGCCGGCGGTCAAGCCGACAGATGGCCTGCGTGTGGTGCTGGGCCTGCTGACGGCCATCCGCGGCATCGTCGGCCTGGGCCAGCCAGGGGTGTGACGTTTCTCCTTGACCACGGACGGCGGACGGCGGACCACGGACGACGGACCACGGATCGTCATCGGATGGTGACCAGCGGTCTGTGGTCTGTCGTCTGTGGTCTGCGGTCTGGCCTCGGCGATGCCTGACTGCGCAGTGGCGGGCGAGCATGCGCCAGCGCCGCGCTACTCCTCGCGGAAGCGGCGCAACGTCTCCAGGTACGAGTCGGGCAGGCCGATGTCGTACCGTTGCCCCTCGACGATCAACCCCAGGAAGCCATCCTCCTGTCGCAGACGGTCCAGCGCTGAAGTGAGTTGAAACTCCCCCCGCTCGCGCACGTTGTTGGCGATGTGCTCTTCCAGGTAGTCGAAGATCTGCGGCTTGATGACGTACTGACCGAAGACGGTCAGGTACTCCCCATCAGGCAGGCCGGGCACACGCAGATTCGTGCGCGCCATGTCCACCGTTGGCTTCTCGGCCAGTTCGGTGATGTTCAGCACCTGGCCGTCCTCGCTCCACACCCCCGTGACCGTGCCGAAGTTGCCGATCTGCTCCTCCGGCGTGCGCCGCAGGCCCAACACGCTGACGCCGTACTGGGCGTAGGCCTCCAGCAACTGCTGGGCGCAGGAGCGGGTGCCGCAGGAACGGTAGATGTGGTCGCCCAGCATCAGCAGGAATGGCTCGTTGCCCACCGCCTCGCGCGCGCAGTAGACGGCATGGCCGAAGCCCTCCTGCGCCGTCTGGATGACGAACGAGACCCGCCGCCCGATCTCCAGGATGCGTCGGGAGTACTCCTGGAAGTGGCGCGGCAGTTTGTTGTAGTTCTCGATGGAAACCTGCACGTTGAAGAAGGAGCGGAAGTCCTCCAGGTCTTCCTGCTGGACGATGATGATCACCTCTTCGATGCCTGCTTCCAGCGCTTCCTCGACGATCAGCAGGATCGCCGGTTTGGCGATCCCGTCCCGGTCCACGATGGGGAACAACTCCTTCTTGGTCGCCTTACTGGCCGGGAAGAGGCGCGTGCCGAAACCCGCGGCGGGGATGACCGCTTTGCGCACCTGTGGACCGGTGCGCAGGGTCAGTTTCAGGCAGGCCATTCCCAGGTCGCGCTCGATGATCTCCACGACCGCCTGCTGGTCGGCGGCGCTGCGGGCCACGAACTGGGCGGTGCCGTCTCCCTGTGACCCCACCCCCTTGCCGCCCCAGATGTGTGGCTTGAGTGGGGCGTAGTTGAGCACCCGATGCAGGATGGGGGCGGTCAATTCCTCGGGGCAGGCGGGCACGGCGTAGCGGTCAAAGAAGGCCTGCGCCTCGGTCATCAGCGCGCCCAGCCGCTCCGCATCCCCCTCCTGGAGCGCCTCCACCGCCTGATGGACGATGCGGCGGTTGATCGGCCCCAGCAGCTCCTGTACCCCCCGTTCGATCTCGTTCTTGGCCAGCGGGTAGCAGCGGTTCAGCCGGTTGAGGATCTCCAGGGTATCCTTCTGTGCCTGCAGGTCCACGATCACGAAGTACAGGTCCTTTTTGACCCGCAGTTCGGTCGTCTCCAGCCGGTCGCCGTCGAAGGTCATCAACACCGGACGGTTGCCAAAGGCGCACCCCTGGTCCATGCGCCCGCAGCGGGAGGGGGTGGTGATCTCCCCCTGGTAGGCCAGTTCCATCTCGCCGCGGACAGTGAGTTTGAGGTCGTAGACGCGGTTGAAGGCTCGCGCGGTGAGCACACAGATGGCGGCGCTGGAAGAAAGCCCTTTCTTGATCGGCAGGTCGGTGTGGGTGTTATGGATGGTCAGGCCGCGCACGCGGTAGTGAGTCATCACCTGGTAAGCGACGCCGGCGATGTAACTCCAGAAGCCGCCGCTGCGGGCTTCTTCCAACAGCGCCTTTGGCTCCATGGGGATCTCGTAGGGCCCGATCTGCTGGCCGTCGGGCGTGGTCGAGGTGAGCACCAGCGCGGTGGGGTGAGGTTCGACCTCGGCGGTGATGCCCTGATCGGTGCCACAGATGAGGGTGTACCCCTCGACGATGTCGGCGTTGAGGCGGCGGTACCCGCCGGCCCAGTCGGAGTGCTCGCCGAAAAGACAGATGCGCCCGGGGACAAAGAGTTTCATCGAGACCCTCCGTATCGGGAATCCACAGTAACTGCCCTCCTGTACTCTCCGATGGTCTTCCCTTATCGTGTTTGCGCCCGAAACGGCCGAAGAGGGCCAGCGGATTCGTCTACAGAAATCCGCCGAATCTGCTCAATCTGCTGACCGATTCCTCGTTTTCGGCACTCTGAACCAGGAACAACACACAAGGGGGAGACTGCCTACCCTCCCGCAGGTCAGAAATGGCGCGGAGATTGCGCTCAAACCCACAAGAGGGCAGACAGTTACAATCCACAAGGGAAAAGTGTACCAGAGATTTCGATTTCCCGCCAGAGTCACCCTGATGTGGCAGCGTTGCGGGAGCGTGGTATAATATTGACCGGGGGTAACTTCTCGGCCATCTGGCGCCTGGTGACTGAGGTCGCGGCTACGGATGGCAAAGTCCGCCTGCGCAGGCCGGCCAGGTCGCCCTATGGCGACCTGGCACAGGTGGGCACGGCTTCAGCGGCCAGCCTGAGCAGTTACGACGGGGGTGCTCTTCAGCGACGGGCGTGGCTCACGCTCGACCGCTGATGGCAGACCACCGACTGTATGCTGGGGATGGTGGTCTCTCATCAGTAGTCGGTGGTCAGGAAGGGGTAAGTGTCTCCACGGGTGAGCAGTTACCGTCTGGTGCGCGTCTTCCTTCTGGCGCTCGCCTACCTCCTGGCATGCATGGCGCTCGACCAGGTATCGCTGTTGTTTGAGGTGCCGCCGCGTGCTGGCCCGTGGTTTGTCCTCTCGCCCAGCCTGGGGTTGGCGCTGTTACTGGCCAGCAGCCTGTGGTACGCTCCCCTGGTGTTCGTAGCCAAGGTGCTCAACGGCCTGTGGCTGCTCCCTCGCCCCCTGCCGCCAGCGCTCATCCTGCTCACAGCATTGCTGGATACGGGGGTCTACACTGCCGCCGCTGCTATCCTGCGCCGTGGTCTGGGCTTCGATCCGCGGCTGCGGCGGCTGCGCGACACGCTGGGGTTGGTGGCAGCCCTGTTGGTCACCCCGTTCGTCGCCGCGACGCTGGACGAGGCGCTTCTGGCCTGGGCCGGGTTCCTCCAATGGCCACAGTACATCTTCACTGTGCTCAGTAGATGGGTGGAAAGCGCCATCGGCCTGACGGTTCTGACCCCCTTCTTGCTGCTCCACGTGGCGCCGTGGGGCCGGGCAGTGGTAGAGCGGGTGTTGCGATGGGCCCTCTTCCCCCCGCGGGTGGCGGAAACCCGACAACGCCTGAATCGCCGTCGTCTGGCAAAGGGCCTGTTTGAGGTCGCCGGCAGCGCAGCGGTGATCTGGGGGGCATTCGGCTCGCCGCTCAGTTACCACGTGCAACTCTCCCCCCTCACTTTTCTGCCGATCATTGCCGTCGCCCTGGCCCGTGGGTTGTCGGGGGGGGTAGTGGCCGTGTTCGGCATCAGCTTCGGGGTGGCGCTGGCGGCGCGCCTCTTCGGCCTGCACACCGGCACGGTGGCTGACCTGCAGGCCTCCATACTGACCCAGGCGCTGGCCGGCCTGCTCCTGGGCGCGGTGGTCACCGACTGGCGACGGACAGAGGATATGCTGTTAGAGAGCGGACGTCGCCTGGCGCTGCTGGACCGCGCCGGCCAGACCTTCAGGTCCACCCTGGACCTGGACCAGGTGCTCTTCACGGTGTTGGATGAAGTGCGCCATCTGCTCGGCGTGGTCGCCTGCTCTATCTGGCTGGTAGACCCGAAGACCGGCGACCTGATCTGCCAGCAGGCTACCGGTCCGCAAGGTGATGTCGTGCGTAACTGGCGGCTGAGATCGGGCGAAGGCCTGGCCGGGTGGGCGACGCGTACCGGGCAGAGCCTGATCGTGGGGGATGCCCAGGCGGACCCCCGGCACTACCGGCAGGTTGATCAGAGCACCGGCCTGCCCCTGCGCTCCATCCTCACCGTCCCCCTGCGTACGAAGCGGGGGGTGATCGGCGTTCTGCAGGCGGTGGACACCGTCGCCGACCGCTTCACCGTACAGGACCTGGCGCTGTTGGAACCGCTGGCAACAAGCGCCGCGGCGTCCATCGAGAACGCGCGCCTCTATGAGCAGGCGCAGCGGGACGCGGAGGCCAAGTCCATCCTGCTCAGCGAGGTCAACCACCGCGTCAAGAACATCCTCTCGGCCATCGTCGGCCTGCTCTACGCCGAGCAGCGCCGGTTGGGGGCGGAAGGGCGGAAGGCGGAGCAGGCGCTGCTGCGCGGCCTGGTCAACCGGGTGCGGAGCTTGGCGGCCGTGCATGACCTGCTCTCGATGACCGAATGGGCGCCGGTGTTGCTGAGCGAACTGGTCACGCAGGTCATCCAGTCCACCCTGGAGGCGGTCGCCCCTGAGCGGCAGGTGGTGGTGGAGGTGACCCCTTCGTCGGTGCGGGTGACCGCTGAGCAGGCGCATAACCTGGCGCTGGTCGTCAACGAACTGATGAGCAACACGGTCCGCCACGTCCTGGGGGAGCGCGAAACAGCGCAGGTCTCCGTCAACATCAGCGAGGAGGACGGGATGGTGGCGCTGCAGTTCCGCGACGATGGCCCCGGCTACCCGGAGTCGGTCCTGCAGCAGGAGCAGCAGGATACCGGGCTGGATCTGGTGCGCAACCTTGTCTGCCGTAACCTGCGGGGGCGATTGTGGCTCCGCAATGACTCAGGCGCAGTGGCGGAGATTCGCTTCCGCGCGCTGGGCCAGGAGAGAGGAGAGACAGGTGGTGAATGAGCGTCGGATACGAGCCTTGATCGTCGAGGACGACTATCTGGTCAGTGAGATGGTACGTGGCCTGCTGGAGGAGTGTGGGTACACGGTTCTCGGCCTGGCGGTGAACGGGTCCGAGGCAGTGGAGATGACCGCCACACTCAAGCCGGACGTGGTCTTGATGGACATCCGCATGCCGGATATGGACGGCATAGAGGCGGCTCGCCGTATCCGTCAGCGTTGTCCCACGCCGGTGGTGATCCTCTCGGCCTATGAGACGCCGGAACTGTTGCGCGAGGCCAGCGCCGCCGGTGTGGGCGCCTATCTGGTCAAGCCACCCAACGCGCAGGCCATAGACCGCGCGGTCACGATCGCCATGGCGCGCTTCCGAGACCTCCAGGAGTTACACGCCCTGAACGAGGACCTGCGCGCGCGCAACGAGGAACTGGACGCCTTTGCCTACATCGTGGCCCACGACCTGCAGAACCCGCTGTCGCTGGTGATCGGCTTCGCCGAGGCGGTGCGTAAGTACTATCAGACGATGTCGGTGCAGGAGATCGAGGAGTGCCTGCGCACGATCGAGCAGACCGGTCACAAGATGAGCGAGACGATTGACAAACTGCTGCTGATGGCGCGGGCTCGCACGGCGGACATCGAGATGAAGCCGCTGGACATGGGGAAAATCGTTGCGGGGGTCCAGCAACGCCTGGCGCACCTCATTGAGCAGCACCAGGCTACTCTTTACCTGCCGAAGACCTGGCCTGCGGCGTTGGGACAGGAGTTATTGGTGGAGGAGGTGTGGCTGAACTACCTCGGCAACGCCCTCAAGTACGCCAATCAGCCGCCGAACATCGCCCTGGGAGGGGAGAAGCAGGCCGACGGTCAGGTCTGCTTCTGGGTGCGGGACAACGGTCCCGGTATCCCGCCAGACAGACAGGAGGATCTCTTCAAGCCGTTCACGCGCCTGGGGCAAGGGGGCGGCAAGGGGTATGGATTAGGACTGGCGATCGTTCAACGTTTCGTCGCGCGGATGGGCGGCAGGGTGAGCGTGGAGAGCGAGGTGGGGCGAGGCAGCACCTTCAAGTTCACGCTGCCGGCGGCAGATCGTTGACCGTGGTCATCCCTAAGGCCTTGCGGACGCTCTGCACCAATTCGTGCATGTCGAAAGGCTTAGTGATGTAGCCGTTGACGTTGAAGGTGTTCAGGGCCGCCCGTCTCTCGGCCCGGTTTGCCTTGACGGTGATGATGATGACCGGGATGTCCTTCAGCGCCTCGTCGGTGCGCATCCTGCGATAGACCTCCCAGCCGTCCATGTCCGGTAGCATCAGGTCCAGGAGCACCAGGTCGGGGTGCATCTGCCGTACCATCAAGAGTCCGCTTCGTCCCCCCTCAGCGCCGATCAGTTCGAAGCCATGGCGGCTGAGGATGAGGCGGACCAGGTTGATGATCTCTGGGTCATCCTCGATATAGACCACCCGTTTCTTCATCAGGTCTTACCGCTCTCGGCACATGACGTGCCGTTGAGGTCCTGTATCACCTGCGCCTCGCGTTGGCTCAGCGTCTCCAGCACGCGCGTGATGACCCAGAACACAGCCAGTTGCAGCCCGACCAGCAGGAGCATCGCAGCGCCCAGCAGGTAGAGCCACAGCCGCTCGACGGGCCAGCCGCCCAGGGAGAGGGCCAGGCTGGTCGCGCCTGTGACCAAGCCAACCGCCATCGTCAATAACCCCATCCAGCCGAAATGTCGCTCGAGCGGACGTTCAAAGAGCGGACGCTTGAAGATGCCCTGGCGGATAGGGCGTTTATGGAACAGGGAGACCAGGTAGTTGAAAGTCACCCCCAGCGAGAAGAGGGTGACGCCGGAGATGGCGCTGAGGGCGGCGAGGAAGACCGAGACCACCCCCCATGCCCCCAGACGGGTGATGCCGGAGAGGCGCATGCCGATCACCACCGCCCCAATGAGCGCGGCGACCAGCCCCAGTCCCAGCCCGATCCCGCCCAGGATGCGCGCCGGGTTGTAGTTGAGCGCGGTCCAGATGATGGTGCGCAGGAAGCGCGTCCCGTCGCGCACCACGCTCAGTTTGGAGCGCCCCACCCGTTCGCGGTAGGGGATGGGCACCTCACGCCAGCGGATATCCTCGTGCAGCGCGCGGGTGCTCATCACCGGGGTGAAGTTGAGCCCGTCGGGGAGGGGATAAAGGCGAGGCAGCGCCTCGCGGCGGATGACGCGCATGCCGCTGGCACTGTCGCTGACGCGGTGGTTACCCAACAGGCTGACCAGGGTGGCGAAGGTAACGTTCCCGATGCGGCGGATGAGCGGCATCTCGCTCTCTGCACCGGCCATGCGCGAACCGATCACCAGGTCGGCCTGCTCTTCCAGCGCCACCCGGCACAGGTCGGGGAAGTGCTCGGGGGGGTAGGTGCCGTCCGCATCCAGGAAGCCCAGCAGGTCGCCGCGGGCGTGGTGGAAGCCGGTCTTCAGCGCCGCTCCGTACCCCCGGTTGACCGGGTGGCGGATGAGCCGCACCTGGGGGTAGCGGCCGATGACGGCGCAGGTGCCATCGTGGGAGCCATCATCCACCACGATCAGTTCCAGGTCCTCGACGCCCACCTCCTGCAGTTGCGGGCGGATGGTCAACACACGCTCAATGATGCGCGCGATGCCCTCTTCTTCGTTATAGGCTGGGATCACCACAGACAAGACACTCACGGCTCCTCCATACTATCCGTTCACAGTATCGCGGTGACTGGAAGTCACCCTTGTGGGGCTGCGGCTAATGGTCGGCCCGCGCCGCCCCTCACCCCGCCCCTGGCGGCCCCGCCGCCCCCCGAAGGGGTGAGGGTAATGCCGACGCCCGGCGCGAAGCGCCCAAAGAAGGCGATTTCAACAGCCCGGTCCGCAACTGCTCAGGCAGACCGGTCTAGAACTGTCGGGTGGCCGGCCGACTGGCACGCCAGGCTTCCCTTCCGTGCTTCACGGCGCAGGATGGCGCTCGCCGCTGAGTTCAGATTCAGGGCCACAGAGAAGCCACGCACTCCGTGGCGCCAGAGACGCAGCAACTGGCGCGTCCCCCGGCCGGTGAGCACCAGGTAGGGGTAGCACCCCACTGCCTGGCCAGCGAGCACGTCCGCCTCTGCGTCGCCAATGAGGTAGGAGTGGGCCAGGTCCAACCCCATCTCCTCCGCCGCGCGCAGCAACAGTCCAGGCTTCGGCTTGCGGCAGGAGCAGTTCTCCTCCGGTCTGTGGGGACAGAACATCACCCGGTCCACCCGCCCCCCCGCTTCGGCGATAGCCTGCACCATGCGGGCGTGGATCTCCTCCACCTCCTCCACCGAGGCCATATGCCGGTTGATGATCGCCTGGTTGGTGACGACGACGATGGAGAGATCGGAGCGGGCCAGTTGCGCCAGGCCATCCAGGGCCTGGGGGAGGAAGCGGAACTCCTCCCAACTCTTCACGTGGTCGTTTCGGTTGTGGCAGATCACGCCGTCGCGGTCAATGAAGATGGCTTGTCTCATTTGTCAGAGCGTCCGAAAGACAGGTCAACGTGTTGGAAACAGCGGAGCGGAGTCGTCCTCTGCTGGCGCTGTTGTCGAGAGTGATGTGAAGGCCTGCCGGTGGGCGGTGTCCAACATCAACGAAAGCGGCAGTTCGATCTGCTTCAAGCGCTCGCGTAACACCGTGCAGACCATATGGCACAGGGTCAGGTGGACATCCTCGATCTGCTCCATGCACGAGCAAGGGACGACGACGGGCACGTCCACCAGCGTGCTCAGCTGGCCGCCGTCGAAGCCGGAGAAGCCGATGGTGATCCCGCCCATCTGCTGCGCCACCCTTATTGCACGCAGGACATTGGGGGAGTTGCCGCTGCCGCTGAAGGCGACGACCACATCGCCGCGCGTCATGAGGCCGGCCAGCGGCTCGGCGAAGGCGTCCTGGTAGGCCACGTCGTTGCTCCAGGCGGTGAGCAGCGGAACGTTGTCGGTGAGCGCCACGACCCGGAAGCGAGGCTGACCAGGGATGGCGGTCCCTTTCGCCAGGTCGCAGGCGAAGTGGGAGGCGGTGGCGGCGCTGCCGCCGTTGCCCAGGGTGAAGATGGTGCTTCCCACCGCCCGCGCGCTCAGGAGCACGTCTACCACGTCACGGATGTCCTGTTGCGGAAGGGCGTCCAGCACGGCCCTGACTTCGTTGATGTATTTCCGGATGCTCTCCAAGTGAATGCTCCTTACGTGAGGTTGCTGTCCAGGATTCAATCTTGTCGCTACCGCAGGCCCTCGACGGCCAACGGCGCCTGGTAGGCCACGTGCGGCCGCTGCCAGGGGATGGTCTGCATGACGGTCACCCCGTTCGCCTCCAGCGTCAACGGCCAGCGGCGCAGACCCGCGTTCTGGAGAGCCGTCGTCACCGCGGCCTGGCACTCCTCGGGGCAGTAGAGCAGCAGGAAGCCGCCGCCGCCGGCGCCGGTGATCTTCCCACCCACCGCTCCCTGGTCGCGCGCCGTCTGATAGCACTCGTCAAGGAAGGGGTTGGTGACCCCTTCCGTCACCTGGCGCTTCTCCAACCAGGAGTGATGGAGCAGTTGCCCGAAGGCTTGCAGGTCCCCACGTTCCAGCACGACGGTCATCTCCTGCCCCAGTTCCTTGATTGCTCCCAGGCGGCGCAGGGTCGCGCGGTCGCCGGCCTCGCTGGCCTGTTGCTGCCGTTGGAGGACCGAGGAGGATTGGCGGGAGATGCCGGTGAAGAAGAGCAGCAACCGTCGCTCCAGCGTTGCGCGCGCCTCCGCGGGCATGGTCAGCGGCTCCACCGTGACTCCCTCGCGTGAGAAGGTGATGACATTGAGGCCGCCGAAGGCTGCCGCGTACTGATCCTGCTTGCCGACCGGCAGGTGCAGTTTCTCGATCTCGATGTAACAGGCCAGTTCCGCCACTTCCGCCGGCCCCAGGTCCAGGCCACACCAGAAGGCCAATGCCTTGATGAGAGAGACGGCCATGCTGCCGGAGGAGCCCAGGCCGGTGCCGGGCGGTATCTGGGAGGCCAGGAAGATGGTCAGCCCGTCGCGGATGTTGAAGTAGTAGGTGATGGCCTTGGGCAGGCGCAGGTCGCCCTCCGAGACCCCCTCTTCGTTGTCAGGCCGCACGCCCAGCGTCTTGTAGTCGGCGCTGATGATCTGTACGCCGTCAGATGGGCCCGGGGTGAGGATGGAGTAGGTGTAGTAGCCGATGGTTGTGCTGACCACCAGCCCCCCGTGACGTTTGTAGTAGGCTGGCAGGTCAGTCCCCCCGCCGCCGAAACTGATGCGCATCGGTGCTCGTGCGATCAAGATCACCTCAACTCATTCCCTGGTATGTCAGAAAGCGCCGCGCCCCTGCAGAACGACCCAGAAGGTGTTCAGCAGCACTTTCAGGTCCAGCCAGATGGTGTAGTTGCGGATGTAGTGCATGTCCAGCCGCACCCGCTCTTCATAGGATAGCTCAGCGCGGCCGCTGACCTGCCACAGCCCGGTCATCCCCGGCTTGACCATCAGCAGGTTGTGTTGCCAGCGGCCAAAGTGTTCCAGTTCGCCCGGGGTGATCATCCGTGGCCCCACCAGGCTCATCTGGCCCAAGAGGACGTTGAACAGTTGCGGCAGTTCGTCCAGGCTGGTGCGGCGCAGGAACCGCCCGATGCGCGTGATGCGCGGATCGTCGCGGATCTTTCCGGTGCGTTCCCATTCTTCCTTGAGTTCGGGGTGTGCCTCCAGGTAGGCGTCGGCGTCGGCAATCATGGTGCGGAACTTGAAGGCGTCGAAGGGACGGCCATGCAGGCCCACGACTCGGCGGCGGTGGATGACCGGCCCCGGCGAGTCCAATCGGATGAGCAGGGCGATCAGCAGGAAGAGCGGGGTCAGTAAGACCACCCCCAACGACGCGCCGACCAGGTCCAGCGCCGCTTTCATCAGCGCATCCATGCCGGTGATGCGGGTGCGGTTGAGGCGGATCAGCGGGACGAACCCCACCTCGTGTACCTGGGCGCCGGTGGTGAGCAGTTCGTAGAGGCCGGAGGAGAGATGCAGGTGCACCCGCCGGTTGGTGCCCCAATCGCGGTAGAGGTCCAGCAGCGCTTCTCGCCGCAGGGCGGTGGGGACAACGATGAGCACTTCCGCCCCTGTTTGCTTCACCCAGTGCTCCAGCCGTTCCGGCCCCCCCAGCACCGTCAGCCCCTCCACCTGCGTCCCGGCGGGCACCACGGGATCAACGAAGCCGGCCACCATCACTCCAGCGGTGGCCGCGCCGCGCAACTGGGCGGCCACGATCTGTCCCTCTTCGTTCGCCCCCACGATCAGCGCCCGACGGACGAACATCCCTCGCTGCCGCAGCCCGTAGATCAGCCGCCGATACAGGAACCGGGTCCCGGTGACGCTGATGATGGAGAACACCCAGACGAACGCCAGCCAGCCGCGCGATATTTCCTGTTCGATCTGGCGATTCAAGAAACTGTAGATGACCAGTCCCACGATGCCGCCCGTGCAGGCGTGCACGATGCTGGCATATTCCTGCAACCCGCCCCACAGATAGTCCGGATGATAGAGCCGGTATAGGACGAAGATGAACAGCCACAGCGGGATGGCTACGGCGACAAGGTGGAGGTAGAAGCCTGTGGATAGCGGCGCCAGATAGGCCATCAGGCGGAAGCGGAGCAGATAGGCGGCGGCCATGCTGGCCCCCACGGCCGCCGCATCCAGGAAGGGCAACGGCACGACCGCCAGGAAAGCGGGTAGCCGCTGCCCCAGCCGCACGCCGCGCGGCAGGTCCACCGCGCGGGTTGCCCTCGCGATCTGCTGTGTCTGATGCTGTCCGATTTCTGTCGCCATAATGATGTCAGGATCGGCCAACTGCCCGAGCCACTGAGTGGACCGTCTCAATGCACCAGCAGGCGGCCAGGCGGTTGCCTGCTTTGATTGTAGAGAGGAGTCGTCAAAGCACGGTAACAAACTCCTTGAAAACCGCCTAGAGGTGCCCTGCCTCCCCTTCCCCCCCGCCTCTCCTCTAGCCCTTTTCTAAGAATCTCATCACTGCAAGCAGACCGCCCGCCCATAAAATGGTAACTGCGGCTAACTGCCTGTCGTCCGGGTCCGCACTCCCGCCGGGTCTGTGCGGACGGAGCGGCGCGTCGCCCCGTCGGCGCGGGTTGACCGGCGTCGCCGCAGGTGACTTTGCACGTGGTCTGTCGTCAGTGATCGGTGGTCGAAAGGGAAGCCTCGGGGCTGAGCAGTCACGTGAGAACAACAAAAGGGAGCAGCAGATGACGATAGAAGCCTTGATCCGTCATTTCATCATGGAGAACTTCCTGTTCAGCGCAGACGGAGAGCATCTGAGTGACGAGGCCTCTTTTCTCGAAGAGGGGATCGTGGACTCCACCGGGGTGCTGGAACTGGTGGCTTTTGTGGAAGAGACCTTTGGCATCACGGTGGCGGACGAGGAGATCGTGCCGGAGAACTTCGACTCTGTGGCACGGCTGGCCCGCTTCGTCAGGGACAGAAAGGGTGAGGTGGTCGTCAATGCCGTCGCGGATGCGGTCGGGTAGGGGAGGATGGGCCAGTCTGGTATTGCTCCTGTCGCTTCTGTTGACCTCAGCCTGTCAACCCTCTTCCCCCTCCACGGAACGCTGGGCGCCGCTCTATCTGCGGCTACAACTGGAGGACGGCACAGCACAATGGCAGCCACCGGGGCAGGCGGACCAGGTGGTTATGGAGCGAGGTGTGGAGGTCATTGTCGAGGAGCAGTCGCCGATCACCAGTGGCGCCGGGCAGGGCGCCCGCTTCCGCCTGGGTGACGGCAGCACGCTCACCCTATCCCCCGCGACGACCGTGGAGATGGAGAACGCGCGTACCCTCCCGCTGCTGCGGATCAGCCTGCAGGAGGGCGAACTGGAGTTGGCGGCGCAGACTCCATCCTTCGAGATTGTGACTCCCCTTTGTCCGGTGACGGTGGCGACAACCCCCACGCGCCTGCGGGCCGGGGTGCATGGCGACAGGACGCACCTGGCCGTCGAGGAGGGTGCGGCGACCTGTGTTTTGGGATCTCAGGTGCTGACATTGCTGGCCTGCCAGGAGGTTGAGGGGCTTCCCGGCGAGCCGGTAGCGGTCGAGGAGTTCTGTGCCCTCTATCCCACGCCGTCGCCCACACCGACGGCCACGCCATCGGCCTCCGAGGGTGCGTCGCCCACCGCGACGCCCACATCCACGCCCTCGCCCACGCCGACCCCCTCGCCCAGGCCAACTTCCAGCCGGGTGACGGCGACGCCTACCCCTCCTCCACCCACCGACACGCCGGCTCCACCGCCCCCGCCACCACCCCCGCCTCCTCCACCGCCTCCCTCACCCACCCAACCGCCTCCTCCCACCCCCACCCCCAAGCCTCCTCCGCCTCCCACCGACACCCCCTTGCCCCCACCTACCTCCACCCCCAGGCCCACTCCTGAAGGGTGAATGAACGATGAAAAGAGCGCTGATCCGTGTCTTGGTCCCGCTTCTGGCCGCAGGGGTCTGCCTGCTTGGCGCGCTGCTCTTGCTCTCTCCAGAGGCGCGCGCCCGGCCGGCGCTGCAGTCAGGAGAACTGACCATCGCGAAGGTCGAGAGCCGTGACCCGGTCGAGCCTGGCGCGCGGCTGGTCTATACGCTCACCTACCGCAATAACAGCACCACGACCCTGACAGGAGTGGTGGTCACCGACACGCTCGACCCGGCGCTCATCTACGTGACCGCCTCCCCTACGCCAACAGGTGGATTGCCCGACGCTCCCTTCTGGAGCATCGGCACGCTCTCCCCTTCTGTGTCCGGACAGATCGTGCTCACTGTTGACGTCACCTCCCCTCTCACCAACGGCGCTGTGCTCACCAACACCGCCCGCATCGGCGGCGACGGGGTGGAGGCCGAGTCCGCCTCGGTCACGACCACCGTGGCCGCCCCTGTGCTGGCGCTGGCGCAGCGCGACAGCCCTGACCCGGTTGTCGCCGGGGCTACGCTGACCTATACCATCGCCTATACCAACACTGGCGATGCCAACGCGACGGGCGTGGTCATCACCGACCTGCTCGACAGCCGCGTGGTGTTTCTCTCCGCCTCGCCGCCGGCCGGCGGCACAGGGCGCACGCGCACCTGGACGCTGGGAGCCCTGGCTCCCGACACGGGCGGCCAGATCGTCGTCCGTGTGACGGTGCAGAACGGACTGGGCGAGGGGACGCTGCTCAGCAACGTGGTGAGCATGGACAGCCTGCAGACCACGCCCTTTACGGTCACCGAGGCCACGGCCGTCCGTGCCCACGGCGATCCGGTTGCCGTCACCCTGACACCAGACGGGGCGACGCGGACAGCGGGGCAGACGATCACCTACACGCTCACGGCGCAGGACGCCTACGGGAACTCGTGGGACGTGACCGCTTCGGGCACGTATACGATCACGCCGGCGGCGGGGGGCACCTGGGCGGGGAACGTGTACACGACGCGGTACGCCGGGACGTGGACGGTGACGGGCAGTTACGCCGGGCACAGCGACACGGC
>DAOTYX010000100.1:0-12317 GCA_034434635.1 Anaerolineae bacterium
AAAGTGCTCATCGAAGCGTTCTTTCAGCTCGCGCTGCCACTGGTCTTTCAGGTGGCCGGGGACCACGATCAGGATGCGTCGCACCAGGCCGCGCAGCTTCATCTCCTTGATGACCAGCCCGGCCATGACCGTCTTGCCGGCGCCGGGGTCGTCGGCGATGAGAAAGCGCACCCGTGGCTGGTGGAGGATGTAGCCATAGACGGCTTCGATCTGGTGGGGCAGCGGGTCCACTTTGGAGATGTTCATCGCCAGCAGGGGATCGTAGAGCGAAGCGTAGCGGTAGCGGCGGGCTTCGAGCGCCAGAAAGACGTCACGCGGTGCAGCGCTGAATTCCTGCTGCAACCGAAGCGGGTGCAATTGCGCAGCCTCTTGCACCGGCAAGACCTGGTCAATGTGAGTCTGGCTGTGGAGCAGCGCCCCCACCAGGCGCACATAGTCATCGCCCAGCGGCTCGACCAGGTCCACCTTGAGCGGTTCGGGCCAGCGCCGGGCTTCAACCACATCGCCGGGCTGGAGAAGGAGAGATGGGTTGGATATGGTCATACGCACCTTCCAGATCGTAGCACAGTAGTAGCACAGTAGCACAGGATTAATCCTGTGCTACTACTGTGCTACTTGCCGTGCTGGGTGATCGGGCAGCGGATGCGGCGCTCTTTGACCACGCGCACCACTTCTGAGGCACGCGCCTTGAGTTCGCAGATACCGATCTCCCCCATGGACAATCCCTTTCAGATATGGGCACTTGTGCCACCACTATTATATCCCATTGCGGGGGCATGGGCAAAGAGGCACGGTCGGAGACCGATGACAGCGTGGGTCACAGAGCGACATCGAAAACGGCTGCGGACTTGAAATAATCCATGCCGTGCTGTCAGGAGGTAACAGCGCGGCGCACCAGCGCACGGTTTCTTCGGCGAGGGGTAACTGCCTACCCCTACCCTCCCGCAGGTTAGAAAGTGGCGGGCAAGAAGGCGATCAGCTCATTGCGGCGCACTCCGGTGCGGAGATTGCGCCCGAACCTGCGGGAGGGTAGGCAGTTACGGCAAGGGACGGAAAGGGAACCCCGGCGGACTTCTCAATAAACGATTTCCACGACGTAATGGTCGTCGTGCTCTGCGATGCAGTCGTCACAATAGTACAGGTCTTGCGCCTGCTCGTCGGAGCAGGTGATACACTGCCAGCGAGCGATGGTTTCCTCGCCGTTCTCCTTGCATTCGACGCAGTAATGGTAACGGGGTTTGTTGCGGGCGGTTTCGCGCGGATATTTCACGCCCTTCTCGGCCGGGTGGATGGCTTCCAGCGTCAGGGTGTGCTCGATCCAGTCGCCAAAGTCAAAGACATATTTCAGACTCTCGCCTTCCTTCAGGCCGATGGCGGCAATTTGCACATCGGCACCATCGCCTTCCCCAAAGGGGTCCACCGTTCCCAGGTCCACCTCGCGATAGCGCGTCTTTGCCCCCTGGCGCGGGACGAGTTTCCAGAAACCGGCCAGGTGGTCAGACTCGTGGCTGAACGCATATACCAGGAGGGCATTCAGGTCGGCGAGGGTTTGTTCGCCCAGGATTTCCACCCGGCGCCAGATGTGCGGATTGTACTTGAAAGCGGCTTTGAAGCGATAGACGAGTTGCTTTTGCTCTTTGGTCACGGGTTGCTGGCGGCGAGACAACCGCTGGCCGGTTTGTTCTTGGAGGAGGTGTCTAAAGAGGGGAAGTCTCCCATCGGCGTACATAATCTCGTGCTCATCGAAGTAGAAGCGGTTGTCTTGTCCCAGGACGATTTGCCAGTGATGCGGGGGACAACCCTCTTTTTCCGGCAGGTGGGCATAGGCAGTGGGGAGCGCTTCGTGGACCCAAACCCTCTCGCTGTGTGCGCTTTCCAGGATGGCGTAGAGCAAATCGGCCAGCAGGCGGTCGCGCGCCTGGATGAGGGCGGGATCGCGTCTTTTGTGCGGCTCGACCTGCAGTTGGAGCAGGCCGTTCTGCCAGTCCAGCACGGTGACCAGCAGGTCATCGCGGCGGGTGACGTTTTGGGGGCGCAGCCAGGCGCTCAGGTCGGCGAGGAGAATGGGCTCCTCATACGTTCCCAGCGGGGTACCAATCTTTTTGGAGAGGGATCGGCGCGGCGCCGGGATGGCCTGACCCTTTGCATCCACAAACTGCACCTTTTGCAGGTCGAAGTGCTGGGGCAGATAAGAAGCAAACCACTCCATTTCGATCTGGCCTGTTTCGGCGGTACGGCGGCCAAACGGCAGGCGGAAGCGCGCCCCCTGCATGGCCAGGCGGGTGGGGAGCAGGGTTTGCGGGTCGAGGAAGACAAACGGCAGGGAGAGCATCGAGCGCAGGTTGTTCCGCACGATCTGCTTTGGGTTTTTGGCGGCGGAGGGTTTGCGCGCCAACACCTGCTGAGTCAGGTCTTTCAGGGAAATGGGGCCGCTGAGGGAAGCGGCCAGTTCTTTCAGAACAGTTTGGTAGGTTGGGCCAGAAGAGGGACCAGGCATGGGCAAACTCCTTTCGTTCAGGTCAGGGCGCGCAGCATGTTTTCCCGCGTGAGCAGGTCGGGAGCGGCGCCCGGGGCCAGGAGGGGGCGCACATCGTCCACCACCCGCCTCGCGGCGCACGTTAGATTGACCGGATAGGCTTTCATAGCGTTTCGTACTCCTACCCAGCGAGAGAGCTGACGGCGCACGTCGGTCGGGTTGACCGACCCAGCCAGGAGCAGTCCCGTCTCCAAGAGTGGCTCATCGGTGACGGTCTCGAGCAGGTGCTCGAATTTCATACGGACAATATATCACGGATGGCAGGTTGATGCAACGCAGAGGCGCAGCACCGCTGTGCCTCTGCTCCTTGCAGTCTGTGCAGAAATTCCGCCGCCGTGAGGATGGGAATTCGCCCCACCTGGCCCAGCGTCAACAGATCCCTGTCGCCGCTGACGATGACGTCGGCGCGGCCCACGACGGCGCAGGCGATGACCAGGTCATCGTCGGGGTCACGGCTGATGGCAGGGATGTCGGCGGGCAATTCGACCACTTCGCTCAGCGCCGCGACGAGGGCCACAGAGCGGTCGCGCTGTGACGTGTCGAAGTAGCGCTGCAGGCGGGGATAGCGCAGCACGCGCGCCAGTTCCGCCAGCAGCGCCGGCGCGGTGACGAGGGTGAAACGCTCAGCCACGAGATGGACATCGAGCAGGGTGGCGACGGGTTGGCGGTGGACGAGCAGGTAGGACACCAGCAGGTTGGTGTCCAGGACGGCGCGCAGAGGACGCGGGCTCACGCGCGCCGGGCCTCTTCAATGAGCGCGGCCGCCTCGTCCTCGCTGAGGGCGGCGCGGGCGCTGACCTCCCCGGCGATAGCGCGCAGTTCTGCCAGCCACGCCTGCCGCTCCGCCCGTTCGGCGCGCCAGGCGCGGTAGGCCTCGAACTCCTCGTAGGGGATGAGGACGGCCTGGGGCGTATCGTAACTCTGGACAATCACCGGCTCCCCCTTCAGCCGCACGCGGTCGAGCACCTGACGCACCCGGCGGCGCAGGTCGGTGGATTGAATGGTCTGGGCCATGACAGGCTCCTTTTTCGCACAACTTGTACAACTATGTTGTGCTTGTTATACCACAAATCCGCGGAATCCGCAATGTGCGCATCTCGCCCCGCTTGATTGGGGGAATAGATGTTCCCGGTCGTCGGCCCGGCGTTGGGGGTTGGATTGGATAGAGACGCAAATTCGGGTGGACGCAGCGGCGCGCCGCGCCTCTGGCTGGACGGTTTGTAGATCGGAAGGGACGGGTGGGTCAGGCATTGGTTCACCTCTTTGTATTTCGGAGCGGATTCTCCTGATCCTCAGCCCAGCGCTGGGGGTTGGATTGGATGTAGGCGCGGATGCGCGCCAGGGCGTCGTCGGTGCGGATGATGTGTTCGTAATAATTGCGTTGCCAGACAGTGTAAATCGTGGTGTTTTGACGAAACCATTTGGTCACGCCGATTTTGAATCCCCGTACCACCGAACCGATGGTTTTGGACGTGCCGTGCGGCTGCGGGGCGGCGTCGGATGAAACACCCAAAGGTTGGGACGATATGGGCGGAACGTTGGATGGTAGGGGCGGGGACGGTAGGGGCGAAAAATCTTTCGCCCCTACCGTCCCCGCCATTGTCCCCGCCGTCGTCCCCATTGGCGGCGTTTCCACGATCCACAAAATCCCGTGGACGTGATTGGGCATGATGATGAACGCGTCCAATTCCACGTGGGGAAAATGGGAAGGGATGTCCAACCAACATTGTTGGGCCACGCGGCCGGCGTCGTTCAACCGCATTTCCCCGTCCGCGATGTCGCCGAACATCGGCGTCCGCTCGTGGGTGACGACGGTGACGAAATAGGCGCCGGGTTGGGTGTAATCGTACCCCGGCAGGCGGATGGACCGCCGATGGTGGCGTTGCGGGTCATAGGGCATGGGAATCTCCTCCAAACCACCACTTACGACGTCCCCAGCGCCCGCTCGATCTCCGCCAGGGTTGCCTGCGCCTCGGGCAAATCTTTGTGACGCAGGCGCGTGAAAATCTCCACGGCGCGGCGGGCGAGGGCGAGCGCCTCTTGCAGGCGCGCGGCTCGGCTTCATCCTGTGCTACAGAGGTACGTTCGACTCCGGCGCCGGCAATCTGAACGCCGCCCCCGCTTTGTAGACGCCGTGAACGACAGCCTGGGCCTGCGCGCAGGTTCTCCGGCCATTGACGTCGGCGATAACGACGCCGTGCCGGGCGGCGTCACCACTGGCTGGACGGCAACCCGTGGATTGCGGATGACAACAGCGATGGGGTAGAAACCGTGGGCGCGGCGCGCGCCAACCGCCGGGCAGCGCGAGCGCAGAGGTCTGGCTATCCTCACCAGGAGCGCCTATGGCTCGCCCAGCACCTGGATCACGACCTGGCGCGCCAGCGGACCGTCATACTCGGCGAAGTAGACCCGCTGGCGTCCCCCTTTCACCAGGGAGCCGCCAGCGATGGGGAAGGTGGCAAAGTAGCCGCTGAGGACGCTCTTCAGGTGCGCCCCGGCGTTGAACCCCAACCGTCCGTCGAAGTCCAGGTAGCGGTTGTGGTAGTAGCCATACTCCTGCGGATGGTCGGGCGCCAACCGCTCCAGATGGTCGAGGATGTCCTGTTCCAGGCACTCCAGCCCCTCTGTGACCAGGATGCCCGCCGAGGTGTGGCGGGTCAGGACGTTGACCAGGCCATCCCGCACGCCGCTCTCTGCCACGACCTGTTCCACCTGTGGGGTGATGTCCACCAGTTCCCGCTCCACGCGCGACTGTACGGTGATCTCCACCAGCCTGATGATCATCCCGACACCTCCCCCAGCACCCGCAGCCCGTTGTCGTGGAAGAGCAGGCGCAGCGTCGGCTCGCTCAGGCCCGCCCGACGCACGGCGCGGGCCATGTTCTTGATCTCCACGCGCGGGTAGTTCGAGCCGAAGACCACCTGGTGGCGCAGGCTGCGCTCGATCAGCGTCAGGGAAAGCCGATGGACGAACAGGTCGGCGATGAAGTCGTCGGGGTTGTCGAAGTACAGGGCAGCGGTGTCCACGAACAGGTTGGGGTACTTCAGGGCCAGAGCGGCCAGTTCCAGCGACCAGGGCCAGGCGAAATGGGCGGCCACCACGCGCAGGTCGGGGAAGTCCGCCAGCACCGGCTCCAGCCGCGCCGGGTGTCCCCAGGCCAGCCGCGCCCGCGGCTCCCAACTCATCCCGGTGTGCATAACCACCGGGACGCCCAGCCGGCAGGCGCGCTCGTACAGCGGGTAGGCTCGCGGGTCGTCTGGGTAGAACTCCTGCGTCGGCGGGGAGAGTTTCAGGCCGCGTAGCCCCAGGTCCGCCACGGCACGCTCCAGACGGTCGGCGGCGTCCGTGGCCAGAGGGTCCACGCTGGCGAAGCCCACCAGCCGTCGTGGGGCCAGCGCCACCAGTTCGGCCACCTGCTCATTGGTGTAGACCGGCAGGCCTCGCGTGCGCGTCGCCTCGATGGGCAGGAGCACCGTCCGCTCCAGGCCGGAGACGTCCAGTTCCAGCAGGAGGGTCTCCAGCGGCTGAAACCGGTTGCCGATGGAGAAGACCTGGCGCGCCGCCCGTTCCAGTTCGGGATGGCGGGCGACCATCTCCTCGACCAGGACCGGGTGGCAGTGAAAGTCCATCATTGCGACCGCTCCTTGATGAAAGCCAGCGCCTGCGTCAGCGTGGGCTGACCGGCGGTGCCGCCGAAGGCGGTGGTGCTGAGCGCGCCGCAGGCGTTGGCGAAGCGCAACGCCTGCAGCAGCGGCAACCCCTGGACCACGTGGGCGTGGATGAAGCCGGCGTCGAAGGAATCGCCCGCCCCGGTGGTGTCCACCACATTCACGCTGAAGCCGGGGCTGTGGATGATCTGGCCCTCGGTGAGGGACATGGCCCCCTCCGGCCCGCACTTGACCACCACCAGCCGCGCCCGCTCGCTCAGGGCTTGGAGAGCCTCTGCGGGGGTGGCGCGGCGGGCGATGGCGCAGGCCTCCTCCTGATTGGGCAGGAAGATGTCCACCTGCTCCAGCAAGGTCAGCAGGGCTTCCCCTCCCCACCTGCCGGCGGGGTCGTGGCCCGTATCCAGCGAGACGGTCAGCCCGAGGCGGTGCGCCTGACGGAACAGGTCGGGCAGGCCTGGCTGGAGCCGCTCCTGCAGGAAGTAGGAACCGACGTGCAGGTGATGGTAGCGGCGCAGGATGGTCAGGTTGACGTCCTCCAGGCTGAGGTGCGGGATACAGCCCAGGTAGGTGATCAGCGCGCGGTCGTCGGGGAAGGTCAGCGAGATGGTGACGCCGGTGCGCACCACGTCGTCCCGCTGCACGTGCTCCACCCCCACCTGCCGCTGACGCAGTTGATCCACCACGAAATCGCCGTAGCCATCTGCTCCCACCTTGCCCAGGAAGTCCACCCTGGCGCCGAGGCGGGCCAATCCGGCGGCGCAGATCGCCGACGAACTGCCCAGCACCACCTGCAGGCCGGCGGCCAGCACCTCCTGGCCCAGAGCCGGGAAGGCGCCCAGGCCGCTGACGATAATGTCCACGTTCAACTCGCCGATGACGAGGATCCTTTTTTCTACTGGCACGGACCTCTCCTCTTTCCGTCGGGCGCGGTCAGGAGACCGCGCCCAAC
This sequence comes from Anaerolineae bacterium, assembly GCA_034434635.1. GTDB lineage: Bacteria > Chloroflexota > Anaerolineae > B4-G1 > DUEL01 > DAOTYX01. The sequence continues at coordinate 7,154 of DAOTYX010000100.1, forward strand.
GCCGTCCACGGGCGGGCCAGCGCCCGGCACAGGGCGGTGACGCGGGCCATCCGTTCGCGCGCGACGGTGCGCAGGAAAGTGCTGCGCTGCGCCCCCGACCGTTCGGTGGCCTCCTGCCAGACCGCCCGGCCCACGGCGACGCCGCTGGCCCCGGCGCGCGCCGCCACGGCCACCTGACGCAGGAACCCTTCGAAGTCCGTCCCGCCGCTGAGCAGCACCCACGGCACGCGCGAGGCCGCCGTCAGTTCGCGGCAGGCGACCAGCCAGGCCCCTTCGTCGGGCTCGTCGGCGACATCCAGGGGGAACTCCGCCTTGAGCATATCCACGCCAGGGATGGCGGTCAGGCGTCGGGCGGTCTCCACCACCACGTAGCGACGCTCCGTCGGAGCCAGGCGCGGCTGTTCCGGGTGCAGCGAGTAGGAGAGCGGCTCCAGGAAGAGAGGGAGATCGGCCTCGCGGCAGGCCTCAGCCACCTGCCGCACCAGCGCCTCGGCCTGCGGCGCGGTTGGCGCGTCGGGGTGGTAGTAGACCAGCAGTTTGACGGCGCTGGCCCCGATGCGCCGGGCGCGCGCCGGGTCCCATCCCGGCAGGAGCAGGCTCTGGCGGGCGACAGGGTCGCCGCCGTAGCCGGTGCGCTCCAGCGCCACCACCAGGCCGGTCGCGCCGGGGAGCACGCCGGAGGAGATGGCCTGCTCTGCGCCGTACTCCGGGTCGAGCAGCACGGCGGAGGCGACCGTCGCCAGGGCGGCGACGGCCTGTCGCTTGAACGCCACCAGCGCCCGGTCGGGAACCGCCGCGGGGTCCTGTGGGTTCAGCGCCCGCCGCAGGTTCTGGCGGTGGTCGAGCGCCAGGATGGAGAAGACCCCTTCCGGCGTGGCGCACTGCTGCAGGCCGCGCCGCTTGCCCACGCTGATCCGTCGGTATGAAGGTCGTGCGCTCATGGCCATCCCCAATAGGCTCAATCCGGCTCGTGTCCCTCGTTGATGATGAGCAGGCCCAGCGAGCGCACCGTCACGAAGGGGACGTAGCCGCGCGCCTGGGCGCGGGCGTAGGCGTCGTCAATCTGCGAGGGGACGCGGGTGTACTCGATGGTCAGCACCAGCCTCCCCGCCGCCACCCACTGGTCGAGGATCGCCTCGCGCTCGGCCACCCAGTCGGGCGGTGAGGGCTCGTGGTCGCGCGGGTAGCCGTAGTAGAGCGGCTCCGCCCCCACGCCGGTGACCGTCTCCATGTAGTCGGGGAAACGGGGACCCAGTTCGATGCCGTTCTGGGGGAAGACGCCGAAGCCGGGATGGCGCTGGCGGGCATATCGGGCGATGGCGATGACGAAGTCGGCCATCTCCCGCGCCGCCGTCTCCCGCCCCTGCTCCTCATAGTACTGGTAGGCGTCCACCCGATCCAGGTAGACGCCGTCGAAGCCCAGCGCCAGGACGCGGTCGAGGTACGCCGACGGCGAGCCGTAGATGATGGCCTGCCAGTCAGGGTCCCAATACCGCACCCACCGGTCGCCTGTCCAGACCGGGTCGTGCGCGTCCAGCCAGGCGGGGGGATTGTCGTACCATTCCCGCTGCCAGTAATACTCGAACGTCGCCGCCTGGCCGATGCTCATATAGCAGAGCACCAGTTTATCCCCGCCGGGGCTGTGGCGCAGCCGTTCGATCACCTCTCGATGGCCGCCAGCCGTGCCGAGCGGCACCACGACCAGGTCGTAGGCGGTCTCGCCGATGCGCTCGGGGTCGGCGTACTGCAGTTGGTAGAGAAAGTCATCTACCGCCAGCCAGTCGGGGGTGGGGGCAGTGGGACGGCAGGCGACCAGCAGCACGGACAGCAGCAGGAGGGGCGCCACCCAGCGGCTCATCTCACACCTCCAGGTGCCGGAACTGTGGCAGGTGGTCGCGGTTCTGGCGGAACATCTCGTTGACCATCTGGCGGATTTCGGCCAGAGAGAGCACCGCTGCCGTCAGCGGGTCGTGGGCGATGGCCTGGAAGGTCAACACGGGATCGCCGGTCAGCGCCGCCTCGACGGCCATCTCCTCGATGGTGGCGTTGAGGTGGGTCAGGGCGGCGCACTGCGGCGGCAGCGGGCCGACATAGACCGGATGGAGGCCGCCGCGATCTGCGTAGACCGGCACCTCGACGCAGGCGCCGGGCGGCAGGTTGGGGATCAGTCCGGTGTTCGGGACGTTGCCGTTGAAGCGAAACGGCTCTCCACCCTTGAGGGCGTTGATGATGTACGCCGCGTACTCCTCCCCTCGACCCAGGTTGATCGGGCGCTCGCTTTCGAACCAGCGGCGGGCCTCGTCCCGCCAGGTGTGCTCGGTCCGCTGGTACTCTTTCAGGATGTAGGCATACTCGCCCGGGTTCCAGCCGGTGCCGTGGGTGCAGTACTTCTCGATCAGGTCAGGCCGCTTGCGGAACCAGGGGTTGTACTCGGAGTTGTGGCCGCTGGACTCAGTGACATAGTAGCCCAGGGCCAGGAACATCTCGTTGCGGACGATCTCCTGCTGGTAGATCTCCGGTCGCTGCACCGCCTGGCGGATGAGGGGATAGGCGTCCTGGCCGTTCCACTCGAACTTGAGATACCAGGCCTGATGGTTGATGCCGGCGCAGGTGTAGGTGATCTCCGGGAACGGTGCGCCGATCCAGCCGGCCAGCATCATGGCCGTGCCCTGGACGCTGTGGCACAGGCCGGTCAGGCGGATGAACGACTCCCGCTGCATCGCCCGGCAGAGCATGGCCATCGGGTTGGTGTAGTTGAGCAGGGTTGCCGTCGGGCAGTAGCGCTCCATGTCCCTGACGATGTCCAGCATCACCGGGATGGTGCGCAGGGCGCGGAAGATGCCGGCGGGACCGCGCGTGTCGCCGATGTTGATGTCCACCCCGTACTTCTTGGGGATCTCGATGTCGTGCCGCCAGACCTGGGTGCCGCCGACCAGGATGGTACAGAGCACGGCGTCGGCGCCGCGCAGTGCTTCTGCCCGGTCCATCGTCGCCTCGACGCGGGCGGGGTAGCCGCCCATGTCCACGATGCGTTGCACCGAGCGGCGGGCGAAGTCGAGCCGTTCGGCGTCAATGTCCATCAGCGCCAGCGTCGCATCCTCCAACAGCGGGAAAGTGAGGATGTCCCGCGCCAGGTTGCGGGTGAACTCCAGGCTTCCCGCTCCGATAAAGGCGATTTTCGTCATATTCTCTCCGTCGCGTGTTGACTCAGCGGCTCCCGGCGGGCAGCATATTTGCAGTTTAGCAGGCAAACCCGGCAATAGCCTTTGCCTGGGGGGACCCCCTCATCCCCCTGCCCCCTTCTCCCCCGCCAGCGGGGGAGAAGGGGGAAAGGTGTGGGGGTTTGGGGCGGGCGGCGAAGCCGCCCGCCCCAAACCCCCAGTTCCCCCTCCCCTCTCCCGCCGCCGCAGGCGAGCGGGAGAGGGGAGGGGGCAGGGGGTGGGGTGAGGGAGTCTCCCAGAAAGGACGCCGGCCTTTGGCGGAAAGCCAGCCACTATTGCCGGAGCAATTTGTCAAACTGCAAGAAAGCCGCTCTACGGTGATTCAGATAGGCCCCTGGTCTGCCTCTTCGAAGATTGCTTACTTGAAGCCGGTCATCGTGACGCCGCGCACGATCCAGCGCTGGAAGAAGAAGTAGACGAAGAGGATGGGCACCACCACGAGCACCGCTGCGGCCATGGTGATGTGCGGGCGGGTGGTGTGCTGGGACTGGTACCAGGTGAGGATGATCGGCAGGGTGCGGCGTTCCACGCGGGTGATGACCACCATCGGCCACAGGTAGGCGTTCCAGCTGCCCATGAACTCGAGCGTGCCCAGCGTCGCCAGCGCCGGGCCCAGTTGCGGCAGCACCACGCGCAGGAAGATCTGCCACTCGGACGCGCCGTCAATGCGCGCCGCGTCCAGCAGTTCGTTGGGCAGGGTCTCGATGAACTGCCGCATCATGAACAGCCCGAAGGCGTTGATGAAACTGGGCAGCACCAGCCCCCAGAGCGTGTTGACCAGATGCAGCCGCACCAGGATCAGGTAGCCGGGGATCATGGTCATCTGCGAGGGGATCATCATGGACAGCAGGAAGAAGCCGAAGAAGGGCCGCTTGCCACGGAACTCGTACTTGGCGAAGAGAAAGCCCAGCAGCGCGCTGGTGAACAACTGACTGACTACATTGCCGACCGCGACGAAAAGGCTGTTGCCGTAGAAGCGCAGCAGCGGCAGGCGGGGGTCCTGCAGGATGGTGCGGTAGTTGTCCAGCGTGGGTTGCTGGGGGAAGAAGGTAGGCGGGACGCGGGTGATCTCGGTGGCGGTCTTCAGCGAGGAGAAGATCATCCACAGGAACGGCGTCAGCGTGACCGAGAGCCCCAGCAGCAACACGAAGTAGGCCAGGAAGCGGCTCAGATGACGCGGCGAGAAAAACAGCGGCGGGCTATGATGCGGGGTCGTCATGTCAGTACTCCCACTCGGTGCGCAACAGGCGCATCTGTATCAGGGTCACCGCCATCACGACCATGACCAGCACCAGCGAGGTGGCGGCGGCCCAGCCCATGTTCTGGTAGCGGAAGGCGTTCTCGTAGATGTCAAGCACCAACAGCCGCGTCTGGTGATTCGGCGCGCCGTTGGTCATCACCTGGATGATGTCGAAAACGGAGAAGGAAGAGAGCATCGTCATCACGCAGACGAAGAGCAGCGTCGGCCGCAGCAGCGGGATGGTCACGCGGGTGAAGACCTGCCAGGCATTGGCCCCGTCAATCATCGCCGCCTCCTTGAACTCCTTGGGGATGCCCTGCAGGGCAGCGATGAAGATGACCAGGTTGTAGCCGTAGTCCTGCCACAGATAGGCGGCGATGACGGCCCACATGGCCACGGAGACCCCCAGAAAGGTGGCGCGAGGGTCCGACAGCCAGGCCACCGGCGTGCCGCCCAGGCCGCGGATGATGGCGTTCAGCAGGCCCTGCTGCGGGTGGTAGAGGTAGCCCCACATGAGCGCCACACCCACTGATGAGGTGACCACCGGCAGGAAGTAGATGGCACGGAAAAGGGCCTTGATCTGGTCGTGCACCGACTCGATCAGCGCGGCCAGGGGCAGGGTGATGGCCAGGTTGAGCGGCAGCACAGCGAAGGCGAAGATGAGCGTGTTCTTCAGGCTGACGCGGAAGAGTTGCGCCTCCAT
>DAOTYX010000101.1:0-4277 GCA_034434635.1 Anaerolineae bacterium
GTCTCCCCCGTCTCTCCCCGCTCTGCACTCTGATCCTCTGCGCTCTGCGCTCTGGGGGCGCGGCGGGGGGACACGGGGACACGGAGAGGGGGAGACACGGAGACGCGGGGATGCGGAGAGGGGGTCAGTGGTCGGTGGTCTGCGATACGCGATCTGCGATACGCGATAGGCGATTAGTGATGCGCGATGGGCGAGTTGTACGAGATCGTCTGTAGCTGGCAGAATCTGCGCCTGGCCTACCACAAGGCCTCGCTGGGCAAGCGCGGCCGGCGGGCGGCGGCGGCTTTCGAATACCATCTGGCCGACAACCTGCTGGAACTGCGCCAGGAGCTGCTGACCCAGACCTATCGCCCCGGCGAGTACACTTCTTTCTACATCCACGATCCCAAGCGGCGGCTGATCTCCGCCGCCCCCTTCCGCGACCGCGTTGTCCATCACGCCCTCTGCAATGTCATCGAGCCAATCTTCGAGCGCAGTTTCATCTTCGACTCTTATGCCAACCGCGAGGGTAAGGGCACCCACCGGGCACTGGATCGGGCGCAGGCGTTCGCCCGCCGCTTCCGCTACGTGCTCCCCTGCGACGTCCGGCAATTCTTTCCATCCATTGACCACGAAGTGCTGTGCGATATCCTGGCCCGGAAGACCGCTGATCCTCTGGTGATGTGGTTGGTCCATAGGATTCTGGAAAGCGGGGTGGGCGTGCTCAGCGAGGAATACGAGATGGTCTACTTCCCCGGCGACGATCTCTTTGCCATTAACCGCCCCCGCGGCCTGCCCATCGGCAACCTGACCAGTCAGTTCTGGGCCAATTGCTACCTCAACCCGTTTGACCACTTTGTCAAGCGGGAGTTGCGTTGCCAGGGCTACTTGCGCTATGTGGACGATGTGCTTCTCTTTGCCGATGACAAGAGGTTGCTGGGGGACTGGCGGGATGCGGTGGTTGAGCGGATGGCTCACCTGCGGCTGACCATTCATCCGGGCACGCACCCCCGCCCGACGCGCGAGGGTTTTCCGTTCCTGGGCTTCGTTGTCTACCCTACTCACCGCCGGCTCAAGCGGCGCAAGGTGCTGGCCTACCGACGCAAGCTGCAGCGATTGGTGGCCGGCTGGCTCGCCGGCGAGTGGACGCAGGAGGCAGTGGTCAACTCACTGTTGGGCTGGATCAACCACGCCCGCTACGGGGACACCTGGGGGTTGCGTCGCAGCATCGTGGCGCAGCTACCGCCGATTCCCGGAGGTGGAGGATGACGGGCGAACCGATGGTCATCTTCACCCGCACCTATGACCTGCTCACCGACCTCATCCCACGGACGCTGGCCTTTCCACGTGAGCAGCGTTTCGTGGTCACCCGGCGGCTGCAAGATGCGGCGTTGGACTTCCAGGAGCGGATCATCGAGGCGAACCGGCTGAGCGGGCGCGAGCGGCTGGCGCGGCTGCATCAGGCGGATGCCGATCTGGACAAGGTACGGCTCTACCTGCGCCTGGCTGTGCGCTGGCAGTGGCTGAGCGAGGGGCAATATCAGCACGTCTCGCAGATGGTGAAGGAGATCGGCGATCTACTGGGTGGGTGGATCAAGCAGACGCGAGGCACGGTGGGGCAGCCCCGATGAGGGGCGCCCCTTGTGCGGGGGCCGGTCGTGGAGACCCCGGGTGGTGCGTGGCGGGTCGTGGAACAACGATCAGAGGAACGCCCGCTGCGCGGCGCGCGACAGGAACAACCCGAACAACAGGTGGAACAACAACGGCTTTCGGGTCGTGGTCTCCCACATCTTTCCGGGTCCGGCCAGAAATGCCCGCTGGTCACGGCTGGCGGGTCGAGGCGTCGAGAGATGGCGCGACCGTGTCCCTGGCCGGTGGTTCCCTGGTGGGCAAGGGGAGCCTCCGGGCGAATAGATAAGAGGCCCGGCTCCTGGGTCCGTCCCTGAGCCGGGCCACCCGAAGTCGAACCTCCCCGGAGGCCATCAGCCTCCGGGGAGGCAAGGGGGTCACCCTTGACCCAACAACGCTTGCACGAAGCGCAGGAGATCAGGGCCACCCCAGGCCGTGGCAGCGGCCAGGAGCAGGATGGCCAGGCCCCGGGCCAGGGAGCGTGCCGGAAGCTGACATTCCAGGCTCAGCCAGCCATCCTTGCACAGAAGCGACAGCCGAGGGATGTGATTTTCCGTCGTCATTTCCTTTACCTCCTTCGCGGTTCGGATCGGAGATCGGGTTTTCACCGTCAGCACCATCCTAGCCGGGCAGGCGTTGCAAGTCGAGAGGAAGGGCGTTGCAGAACCGTTGCATCCCTATCGGGGATGCTTGAGAGATAGGAGGCACTGATGCCCACTATCGGTCTGCCAGAGTTGATCCTGATCCTGGGTATCGTAGCGCTTCTCTTCGGTGTGGGCAAGATATCACAGGTCGGTGAGGCCTTGGGCAAGGCGATCCGTGAGCTGCGCCGGGGTGGGGGTATATCGCCCAAGACGCCGACTCCCACACCCCTTGTGGAGGATTGAACCGCACGCTTGGAGAAGAGGCTGGCGGCGGTGATCAAGGAACCGGAGGAAGGACTTACGACGGCCGCTCTGCTCAATGCCCTGTTGGGAGTCTATGGCGTTACGTCATACGCCCTGGCCGAGCGGACCGGCCTCGATCGCAGCACGATCCATCGCTTGCTTACTGGTAAGACGAGGAGGCCGCAAAGTGAGACCCTTGAGCGGCTGCTGGCTGGCTTTCCCCAGTTACCGCCACGCTGGCGCGAAGAGTTGCTGGCCGCAGCGGGTTACCCTCCTTCCGAGGGGGAACCGTCCCTGCAGCACCCGCTGCAGGTGTATCTCAGCTGCCATGGCGATGATCTTCTGGATGAACGAAGGGCCGTACAGTACATCCTGAGCAGGCCATGGGTGCCGTTTCGTTTGGAGGTGGGCGACGAAGCCTGGCCCCAGGAGCAGGCTGCCGCCGAGGTTCAGCATAGTGACTACCTGGTGATGGTGCAAGGATGGCGCTGGGTCGCCCTGCGCTCCGCTGAACACCAGAGTGTGCAGCAGAGCCGGACGGTTACAGCTTTGTATTTTCAGAAGGAGGGCCTTCCCCTGCAGCCAGAGGCAGAGCAATTCGCGGCACATGTGGGACAGGCGAAGTGGCGGCTATTCCGTCGCGCAGGTGATCTGGGAAAGCTGATTTGGCAGGAATTGTGGGAAACTGTGGTCCGCGAGGCGCGAGAGGGACGAAGGGTGGTTCCTCTGCAGGGCCTGGCTCTGATCTACCTGGCCACCCGCTGGTTGAGCGGCGAGGAGGCGACGCTGACCGCCCTGCTCGAGCGGCTGGCCGCCGCAGGCTCAGAGGATGGGCCAGCGCCGACCAGCCCGCCCGCCAGTCCGCCTCCCTCGCCGGGGGAACCGCCACCATCTCCGCTGCGACAGAGTCCACGTTCTCCGCTGGAGCCCGAACTGGTGCGAATCCCGGCGGGCTGGTTCTGGATGGGCACCGACCGCCTGCGACTGGAGTCGGCCGGTGTGGAGTGGAGAGACTGGATGGTACGCGAAACGCCATATCATCAGGTCTATCTGCCGGACTTCGATATCGCCAGGCATCTGGTGACCCGCGCCGAGTTTGCCCGCTTCATCGAAGATGATGGTTATCAGAATCTCGCGTACTGGACCGTAGCGGGATGGCAATGGCGGGCTCGATTCTGCCCCAACCCGCCTGCCGTTGTGCGGGATGACTATCCGGTGAGCGGTATTTCCTGGTATGAGGCGCTGGCGTACTGCAATTGGCTGAAGGAGAGAACGGGCCTCTATTTCCGCCTGCCCTCGGAGGCTGAGTGGGAGAAGGCGGCGCGGGGCACGGACGGCCGCATTTGGCCGTGGGGAGACTGGTGGGACCCGGAGCGGTGCAATACCTGGCGGCAAAGAGCCCCCTACTACAGTACGCCGGTGGGGCAGTATTCCCCGCAGGGAGACAGTCCCTATGGTGTGACGGACATGGTCGGCAACGTCTGGGAGTGGACGCGCAGCCTGTGGGGCCAGAGTTGGGAGCGTCCTGACTTCGTCTATCCCTACGATCCGGACGATGGGCGAGAGGATCTGCAAGCTGGCGATGGCGTTCTCCGGGTGGTGCGTGGCGGGTCGTGGCTCAACGTTCAGAGGAGCGCCCGCTGCGCGGCGCGCGACAGGGACAACCCGCGCAGCGGGTGGGACAACTTCGGCTTTCGGGTCGTGGTCTCCCCCGTCTCTCCCCGCTCTGCACTCTGATCCTCTGCGCTCTGCGCTCTGGGGGCGCGGCGGGGGGACACGGGG
>DAOTYX010000102.1:0-4709 GCA_034434635.1 Anaerolineae bacterium
GTGCTACGGTAGCGCAGGATTCATCCTGCGCTGTGCTACGGTAGCGCAGGATTCATCCTGCGCTGTGCTACGGTAGCGCAGGATTCATCCTGCGCCTGTGCCACGGAAGGAGGCAAATGATGAAACCCTTTCACACCATCGCCGTTCCGCACGATGACATCCTCCAGGGCCGTCTGACCCTGGACGTCTTTGCCGCTGACCTGTGGGAGGTTCATCACGGGCGCGGGCCGGAAGAGTACCGCGACGCGGACCTCTTCTTCAAGAAAACCTACCCCACCGAGGGCCTGCAGAACCTCTTTGCCGTGGTCGAAAGGCGCCTGCAGGGCCAGGGCGGCGACCCGGTGATCCAGATGCAAACCCCCTTCGGTGGCGGCAAGACCCACTCGCTGATCGCCCTCTATCACAAAGCCCGCCAGTGGGGTGTCAAACCGGTGGTCATTGTGGGCACGCCGCTCGCCGCCGATGAGACCTTGTGGGGCCTGCTGGCCGAACAACTGACCGGCTCGCGCGCCAGCCTGGAGGGGCATACCGCCCCTGGCCGCGAGGCGATCCGCCGTCTGCTCGGCGCCCATCAGCCGCTGCTGATCCTGATGGACGAGGTGCTCGAATATGTGGTCAAGGCCGCCGCCGTGACGGTTGGACAGTCCACCCTGGCCGCGCAGACCCTGGCCTTTATGCAGGAACTGACCGAAGCCGCCGCCATTCAGGAGCGCGTCGCCCTGGTGGTCACCCTGCCCTCCAGCACGCTCGAACACTACAACGAACAGGCCACGCGGCTGTTCGAGCAAATGAAGAAAATCTGCGGGCGGGTGGAGAAGATTTTCACGCCGGTGAAGGACGAGGAGATCGGCGCCATCCTCCGCCGCCGCCTCTTTGCGCAGGTGGACGAGATAGCCGCCGCGCAAGTGGTCAACGCCTACATCGAGCAGGCCGAACAGGAAGCCCTGCTGTCGCGCGGCGAGGAGAGCGCCGCCTACCGCGCCCGCTTCAAGCAGACCTACCCCTTCCTGCCCGAAGTGGTGGATGTGCTCTATCATCGTTGGGGCAGTTTCCCCACTTTCCAGCGCACGCGCGGTACGCTGCGTTTGCTGGCGCTGGTGATTCACGCCCTCAAAAACTCCGCGCAGCCCTACATCACCCTGGCCGATTTCCCCCTGCAGCAAGACGACATCCGCCGCGAGTTGCTCAAACACATCGGCAACGAGCACGACAGCGTCCTGGCAGCGGACCTGATCAGCCCCGAGGCGGGCGCGCACAAAGCCAACCTGGAAATCGGCAAGGCCTTCCAGGGGCTGGGGCTGGGTGAACGCATCGCCACGACTATCTTCCTGTACTCTTTCCTGGGCGGCAGGGGCGAGGCGGGCGCCACGCCCAACGAGATCAAGCGCCACACCCTCACCCCTGGCGTGCCGGCCAGCCTCATCGCCGAAGTGCTGGGGAAACTCGGCAGCCGCCTGCTCTTCTACCTGCACGAAGAGGGCGGACGCTATTACTTTTCCACCACCGCCAACCTCAACCGCGCCCTGACCATCCGCATGGAAAACGTCAGCGCCGAGGAACTGCGCGGGGCCGAACTGGAGGTTCTGCGCAAACGGGTGCGCAGCCAGGCTATGAAGACCTTCCTCTGGCCGACCCATCCCGCCGACATCCCCGACGACCCGGCCCCCAAACTGCTCATCCTGCCGGGAACCGACGCGGCGCTGATGGAGCGCTTCCTCAACGAAAAGGGACAGACCCCGCGTGTTCACCGCAACACGCTCTTCTTCCTCGTCCCTTCGACGGCAGAACGGCCCCAGTTCGAAAGCCTCTTGCGCCGCCATCTGGCGCTGGTCGGCCTGCTGAGTGTCAAGACCCTCTCACTGACCCCAGAGCAGCGCCAGGACTTACAAAACAAAGAAAAACAGGCCGTCAAAGACTTGCAGGAGCAAATCGGCAGCCTCTACCGCCTGCTCTACCTGCCGGAGCAAACCGGCCTGACCGCCCTCGACCTGGGCATTTCCACCTATGGCGGCGAACAGTACCTGGAAGAGCGCGTCAATGACCGCCTGCGCAGCGAGGGCCGTCTGGTAGAAAAGCTGGTTCCGCTGGTCATCAAACAGCGCTATCTTGCCCAGCGTGATTTTGTCGAGACCCGGCAACTGGCCGAAAGCGGCTCGCGTACGCCGGGCGAAATCCTGGCCGTCGGACGGCACGTGTGGGAGACCTGCATTGCCGAGGGCGTGCGTCATGGCCTCTTTGGTCTGGGTGAACTGGACGCAAATGGCCGGCCTCAATGCCTTTACTTCAAAGAAGAAGCCACCCCTGCCCTGCAAGACGGCGAGGTGCTCATCCGGGCGGAGATTTGCGAACAGCAGAAAGCGCAGTCTGCGGCGGGGCAACTCCCTGTCGGCGCTCCTCCAACGCCAGGAAGCGTTGCCGAAGCACCCGCAGCCAGCGCAAGCTCGACGGCATCCCCCGCCGCCTGGCCGGCTATGCCGGGGATGGCGGGCGCTCTGCAGCCGGCCCACCACAGCCTGCGCCTGCGCTTCACCCTGCCGCTTGGCAAAGCCTCTGACCTGTTTGGCCTGCTCCGCCTGCTGCAGGAATGTTTCCGCCAGTTAGACATCACCATCGAAGCTGGCGAAGGCACCATCAGCGAGGCCGATATCGAAGATAAAGTGCGCGAAACTTTCCGGCAGATAGGCATAGATGCAGAGATAGTAGCACAGTAGCACAGGATTAATCCTGTGCTACTGTGCTACCCTCGTGAAATCCGCGGCAGGAAACAGGCCATCAGAAAGGTGGGCAGTTACCTGAAACCCAGGAGGAAACATGAGCCGGGTGTATGACGACATCACCAGGACAATCGGCAATACCCCCCTGGTCCGCCTCAATCGCGTGACCGCTGGCATCCGCGCCACAGTGCTGGCCAAACTGGAGAGTTTCAATCCCCTGGCCAGTGTCAAGGACCGCATCGGGGTCAGCATGATCGAGTCAGCCGAACGGGAACACAAGATCGGGCCGGACACGATCCTGGTAGAGCCGACCAGCGGTAACACGGGGATCGCCCTGGCCTTCGTCTGCGCCGCCCGCGGCTACCGGCTGGTGCTGACAATGCCGGAGACGATGAGCCTGGAGCGCCGCCAACTGTTGCAGGCTCTGGGCGCCGAACTGATCCTTACTCCTGGACAAGAAGGGATGAAGGGAGCGGTGCGCAAAGCCGAGGAACTGGCGGCTCAGGACCCCCGATACCTTGTCCTCCAGCAGTTCAAGAACCCCGCCAACCCGGAGATCCACCGTCGGACAACGGCGCTGGAGATCTGGAACGACACCGACGGCGCGGTTGACATCCTCGTTGCCGGCGTGGGGACGGGGGGAACCATCACTGGCTGCGCCGAGGCGCTGAAGGGGCTCAAGCCGAACCTGAAGGCCATAGCCGTGGAGCCGGCCGCTTCCCCCGTCCTCTCCGGGGGCCAACCCGGACCCCACAAGATCCAGGGCATCGGCGCTGGCTTCGTCCCCCAGGTGCTGCGGCTCGACCTGGTGGACGAAATCGTCCGCGTCGAGGACAACGACGCCAGGGCTATGGCGCGACGGCTGGCCCGCGAGGAGGGAATCCTGGTCGGCATCTCCTCAGGGGCCGTGGCCTTCGCCGCGCTCCAGGTGGCCCGCCGCCCCGAAAACGAGGGAAAGACCCTGGTCGCTGTGCTCCCTGACACGGGAGAGCGCTACCTGAGCACGGGACTGTTCGCCGATGAATAAGGAGACCCCTCCACCCCTATCCTCTTCTCCCCTGCTGGCGGGGGAGAAGAGGACAGGAGGGCGCTCATGATTGGACCGTCATTGAGGATAGGGTTCTAGCGTCACGCTTGCCCTCACCCTCTGCCCTGCCGCGTCGGGCAGAGGGAACGCCTCGCTCTGAGCCAGCAGCCCACCGGACACACTCCGGTAGACTCTCCACCGAAACGGCCCTTTGCCCAGGTCGCCTGCGCTCACCCACCACACCTTTCTGCCCTCGCCGTTCACCACTTCGTCGAGTGTGCCCCTCCACCCCTGGACCTCGTGCCAGGCGCCGAAGGCGTCCTGCCATTCGACAACCGTCCACAGTTCCTGCCAGTGGGCAGCCTGCTGGGTCCCTTCGAGGCGTACCCGCAGTTCGATGGCCGGTCCGCCCACACCCCAGACAGATTCCACGCCAGGCGTGAGGTCGGCGGGCTCAGGGGCTCCGAGCGCCACATTCACCCTTATCGTCTGGTCGGCAGCGCCGGGGAGGTTGAACGGGTCGCTGTGGGCCAGCAGCCCCCCGGAGCGGCTCTGGTAGACCGTCCATCGGAACGGCCCTTTGCTCAGGTCGCCCGGGCTCACCCACCAGACCTTTCTACCCTCGCCGTTCACCATCTCATCGAGCGTGCCCCTCCACCCTTCGACCTCGTGCCAGGCGCCGAAGGCGTCCTGCCATTCGACGACCGTCCACAGTTCCTGCCAGTGGGCGGCCTGCTGAGCACCGTCGAAGCGCACACGCAGTTCGATCGTCGCCCCACCCAAGCCCTCATTCCACCCGTCTTCATGGGGTGTGGGCCGGGGTGGCAGACGGACCTGAGCGGACTGTACGGGCATGACCAGCGACGTCGCCGCCACCAGCGCAGCGAGGCTGGCCGCAACCAGCACAAGGGTAAGGCGCAAAGACATTGAGGGTTTCTTCATTCTCGTGTCTCCTCAAGGTACGGCTC
>DAOTYX010000103.1:0-19828 GCA_034434635.1 Anaerolineae bacterium
TTCTGTAGACAAATCCGCTTCATCTGCTCAATCCGCTGACTCTCTTCGGCCGTTTTGGGCGCAGTCTTCGATCAACACGGTAAGGGAAGACCATCTGTTTCCCCGCCTGACAAAAAGGGGCGGTTCATCCGTGGACCGCCCCTTGTCAGTCTGCGATGCCAGCGACGGGCTATTGCGTGCCGCGCAGGCGCGGGTCGAGCGCGTCGCGCAGGCCGTCACCCAGGAAGTTGAAGGCGAACATCGTGATCGCCAGCGCCAACGCCGGGAAGATGGTCTGGTTGGGATAGGAACGCACCACCGCCGAGCCGTCGGAGATCATCGCCCCCCAGGACGGGGTGGGCGGGTTGACCCCCAGGCCGATGAAGGAGAGGAAGGCCTCGGTGGAGATGTAACTGGGGATGGTCAGCGTCTCCGACACCACCAGCGGGCCGACGATGTTGGGCAGGATATGGCGGAACATGATGCGCAGGTTGCCAGCACCGATGGTATGCGCCGCCTCGATGAACTCCTTCTCGCGCACCGACAGCACCTGACCGCGCGTCAGGCGGGCCATCGTCTCCCAGGCAGTGAGGCCGATGCCGATGAAGATGAAAAACATCCCGCCCATACGGCGGTCTATTTCGCTCATGGTGTAAGCGAATGTGCCTGGCTCCGGCTGGGAGAGGGTCCCGCGGAAGAAGGCCATCAGCAGGATGATGAACAGCAGGCCGGGGAAGCCGTAGAGCACATCCACGATACGCATCATCAGGTTGTCCACTCGCCCACCGAAGTAGCCGGAAATGCTGCCGAAGGTGACGCCGATCAGCAGACTGATCAGCGGGCCGATCAGGGCCACGGTGAGCGAGATGCGCGTCCCGTAGATGATGCGGCTGAACAGGTCACGGCCAACATAGTCGGCTCCCAAGAGGTAGTCTCCGCTGATCCGGGCATAGTCACGCATGCTGGGAAAGACCCGTGGAACCCACGATGGGACGACATTGTTGTCCACCAGCACCTGCTCGGCGAAAGTGCGCGGGGCGATGAAAGGAGCGAAGATCGCCGTCAGGAGCAACAGGATGACAATCACACCTCCCAGTATGGCTGCCCGGTTGCGCAGCAAGCGGCGAGCCGCATCAGCCCACAGGCTCTCGCTCTTGCGGCTCAGAGGCGCGCCCCCCGCTCCTCCGTTCAGCGCCTCGGCCAGCCCTGTGCTCTTGTTCTGTGCACTCATTGTTCTTCTCCTCCGACCCTCTACGTGTAGCGGATGCGCGGATCCAGGTAGGCGTAGACGATGTCCACCACCAGGTTCGCCACCACCAGGAAGACCGCGTACAAGAGGATCGTGCCCATAATCACCGGATAGTCCCGGTTGGTGATGCTGGTCACAAAGTACCGGCCCATGCCGGGGATGCCGAAGATCGTCTCCGTGACGAAAGTGCCGGTAACCAGGGCCGCGAACATCGGCCCCAGGATGGTCACCACCGGGATGAGGGAGTTCTTGAGCGCGTGGCGGACGATGACCACCCGCTCCGCCAGACCCTTAGCCCGCGCGGTGCGGATGTAGTCCTCGCGGATCACCTGCAACAGGCTGGCCCGCGTCAGGCGGGCGATGATCGCCGAACTGCCCAACCCCAGCGCCACCGAGGGCATCGCGGCGTACCTGAAGAACTCCACACTTGGCCGAGGCAGGAAGCCGAGGATGTACGGCGGCGAGGCGCCCCATCCGGTGACGGGCAGCCAACGCAGTTCTACACCGAAAATCCAGACCAGGATGGGGCCCAAAATAATCACCGGCACCGACACGCCGAAGATGGCTACACTCATTCCCACATAGTCGAAAATAGTGTTCTGTTTCAGCGCCGCCATGATACCCATCGGCACGCCGATGATCAGCGCCACGCACAAAGCCATCGTCCCCAACTGGGCAGAGATCGGCAATTGCTGCCGGAAGATGTCATTCACCGTGCGGCTGAGGGAGTGGTACGAAGGACCGAAGTTCATCCACTTCAGCCACAGTCCCCCCACTCGTAGGTTGATGTTGATCAGGTGATCGTCCATCAACGATCTGCCAGGAGGAGTCCTGGACAGGTGGGGGATGAATACATCGTAGAGATACCGGGCGTACTGCTGAAGCAATGGTTCGTCCAGATGATAGCGCTGCTCCAGGTTGGCGATGATCTCCGGCGGCAGCGCCTTTTCCCGATCGAACGGTCCCCCGGGAACCGCATGCATCAGGAAGAACGTGATCGCCGAAAGGGCGAGCAAGACCACGAGCATCCACAACAAACGACGTACGATATACCGACCCATCAACCACCTCCCTCAGGGAGCAGATTCCTCGTCAGATGGGGTTGGGGGGGAGGCAAACCTCCCCCCCAACATCTGTCACCAGTGGTCTACTAGTGCGGAGCGATGTCCCACTTCTCGATGTGCTCGAGGCCGCCGAGCACGGAGAAGGTGCGGGTGACGTAGGGCCGGGTGAGCGTGTTGCGGGTGTACCAGTAGAGAGGGATCATCACCGCATCCTCGTAGACCAGGATCTGCTCAGCCTGCGCGTACAGCTCAACGCGAGCCGCCGGATCCTGCTCCCGGGCCGCCTGGACGACCAGCTCCTCGAACACGGGGTTCTCCCAGCCAAC
The DNA here is from genome assembly GCA_034434635.1 of Anaerolineae bacterium. GTDB lineage: Bacteria > Chloroflexota > Anaerolineae > B4-G1 > DUEL01 > DAOTYX01. Next base: position 2,619 of record DAOTYX010000103.1, read on the forward strand.
GCCACCGCCACCAGCGCCATTGGGGTTGGCGGAGCCGCCGACAGCGAACACCTCGCGGATGAAGTTGTTGGCATCCGGGTAGTCCTGGCACCAGCCCAGCCGCCAGATCTGCGGCGTGGCCACGGGATCCTTGATGGTGTCCAGATAGACCGCCCACTCCTGGTTGGTCAGCTGGACGTTGATGCCCAGGTTCTCCGCCCACATCTGCTGGATGGCCTCGGCGATGCGCTGATGGCCGGAGGAGGTGTTGAACATGAGGGTGATGTTGAGCTGATCGGCGGTCTGGCCGGTCTCATCCAGGTACTCCTGGAGGGAGGCCCGCGCCGCCTCGGGGTCGAAGTGCACGCCCAGGTCGGGGTGATCCGCCATGGTCGGGGCGCCGGCCAGGCCGGGGCGGGAGAACCACTGCGCCGGCTCCTGACCGCCCTTGAGCACGTTGTCAATCAGCGCCTGGCGGTCAATAGCCATGGAGAGGGCGCGGCGCACGCGGACATCGTTCACGATGGGGGCCTGGGTGTTGAAGCCGTAGTAGTAGGTGCACAGCACCGGGGCGATCACCAGCAGTTGCGACAGTTCCGGATCCGCGCGCACGCGATCCAGTTCCGCCGAGGGCACGCCAGCCACATCCAGGTTGCCAGCCTCGAACTCGGCGAAGGCCGGGACCTCATCCAGCATGACCCAGTTGATCTCGTCAATCGCGGCCTGCGGGATGTTGTCGCTGCCAGGCCAGAAGGGGTTGCGCACCAGGGTGATGTAGTAGTCGTGCACCCACTCCTTCAGAGTGTACGGGCCATACCCCTGGAAGAAGCCGGTTTCGGTCCAGCGGTCGCCCTGACCCTCGGTGCAGTCGTCGCCCTCGATCAGCCAGCGCGGCTGGGCGTGGGCCACCCACATGCCGGCGATGTTGGCGTTGTAGGCCGCCGGCTCGTTGAAGGTGATCTCCAGGGTGTAGGTGTCAACGGCGCGCACGCCTACCTGGGTGGTGTCGGTGATCACGCCCGCGTTGTAGTCCGCAGCGCCAGCGATGGCGAAGGCCAGCACGTAGGCGTACTCGGAGGCGGTCGCCGGATTCAGCGTGCGCAGGATGCCGTACTCGAAGTCGTAGGCGTTGACGATGCGCGGCTGCGGCTCCTCCGAGCAGTCCATCACCTGCTCCACCTCGCCCGTGACGGCGTTGTAGCGCACCCACGGCACGTCATTGCGCAGGTGGAAGGTGTAGACCAGCCCATCCTCGCTGATGTCCCACGAGGTGGCCATACCGGGCTCGAGCGCGGTGGTCTCCTCGTTCTGGCGGGTCAGGCCGACCGTCGTCTCCTCCACGATCTGCACCGACGAGGTGTCGGTCGAGAGCGCCGGGTCAATCGTGGGGATGTCGCCAGGGCCCATGTTCAGGTGCAGCACCTTCGGCCCTGCGGGAGGGGGCGCGGGCGTCGCCGTCACGACCATCGGCGTGCCGCCAACGATCACCGTCTGCACGATCGGGGTGCCCGCCGGCTGGCAGGCGGTCAGCGCCAGGGCCGCCACCACCAACAGCGAAGCGACAGCAAACAGCTTGGTACGCATTCTTCTTCTCTCCTTACGTCAAAGTGATGTTTCTCGGAACTGACAACCGGACGACTTCTACCCTTATCCCCAACCATCACCTCCTTTCCGAAAGGCGTCGTGGAAACGTCAGACGACCATATGACAGGCTACCCAGTGGTCGGGCAGAACCTCGCGCCACTCGGGCACCTGTTCCGCGCAGATTTCCGCCGCCAGACGACAGCGGGTGCGGAAGCGACAGCCCGACGGCGGATTCACCGGGCTCGGCACGTCTCCCTCCAGGATGATCCGTCGCCGCTTCTCCTCCACCAGAGGGTCTGGCACCGGCACCGCCGAGAGCAGCGCCTGGGTGTAAGGGTGCAACGGATTGTTGTAGATCTCATCCCGGCTCGCCATTTCGGCGATGACCCCCAGGTACATCACCGCCACGCGGTCGCTGATGTGCCGTACCATCGAAAGGTCATGGGCGATGAACAGGTAGGTCAGCCCGAACTGATCCTGCAGGTCCTCCAGCAGGTTGACCACCTGCGCCTGGATGGAGACATCCAGCGCCGAGATGGGCTCATCGCAGACCACCAGTTCCGGCTGCAGGGCCAGGGCGCGGGCCACGCCGATGCGCTGCCGCTGCCCGCCGGAGAACTCATGCGGGTAGCGGTTGGCAAAGACCGGGTTCAGGCCAACCACGGAGAGCAGGTATTCCACCCGCTCGCGTACCTCCGCCCCTTTGGCTACCCCGTGGATGATCAGCGGCTCGCCGACGATCTCGCCCACGGTCATACGTGGGTTCAGGCTGGCATAGGGGTCCTGGAAGATCATCTGCATGCGCCGGCGCATGCGGCGCAACTCCTGCCCCTTGATGGTCGTCAGGTCAATGCCGTCGAAATAGACGTGACCCGATGTCGGGCGGTAGAGCTGCAGGATGGTGCGCCCGGTAGTGGACTTGCCGCAGCCCGACTCACCCACCAGGCCGAAGGTCTCGCCGCGGCGAATGAAGAACGAGATGTTGTCCACCGCGTGCACCGCGCCGACCTGTTTCTGGAAGATGATGCCGCGGGTGATCGGGAAGTACTTGACCAGGTTCTCCACGCGCAACAGGATGTTGTTCTCGCTCATGCCGGACGCCTCCCCTCAGCCACATCCACCCAGCAGGCCACTTTGTGGTCCACGCTGCGCTGCACCAGTGGGGGATTCTCATTCCAGCAACGCTCGATGACGTAAGCACAGCGTGGGGCGAACGGGCAGTAATTGGGTAGCTCATAGAGGATGGGCGGCAGGCCGTCAATGGAGACCAGGCGGCGCCGCTCGCGCTCGTCGAGCCGCGGCAGGCTGCCCATCAGCCCCAGAGTATACGGGTGCTGCGGATTGCCGTACAACTCCTTGACCGGCGCCTCCTCGATGATGTAGCCAGCGTACATCACCACGACCCGATGGGCGATGCCGGCGATGATCCCCAGGTCATGGGTGATCCAGATCACCGCCATGCCGATCTCGTCGCGCAGTTTCTTGACCAACTCGACGATCTGCGCCTGGATGGTGACGTCGAGCGCGGTGGTCGGCTCGTCAGCAATCAGAATCTGCGGGTTGCAGGAGAGCGCCATGGCGATCATCACCCGCTGGCGCATGCCGCCCGAGAACTGATGCGGATAGTCGTTCAGCCGATCCCGCGCCTGGGGGATGCCGACCATCTCCAGCAACTGCGCCGCCCGCTCACGGGCCATCGTCCGGGACATCCCCAGGTGCAGTTCCAGCGGCTCCATCAACTGCCGCCCGATGGTCAGCACGGGGTTGAAGGAGGTCATGGGGTCCTGGAACACCATGCTGATCTGCGCCCCGCGGATGTGGCGGATCTCCTCTTCGGACATCTTCAGGAGATCGTTGCCCTGAAAAACCGCTGAGCCGCCAGTGATCTTGCCCGGCGGTTGGGGGATCAGACGCAACACAGAGAGCATCGTCACGCTCTTACCGCAACCGCTCTCTCCCACGACCCCCAACGTCTCCCCCTGTTGGAGACGAAAATCCACGCCGTTCACTGCATGGACGACTCCATCTCGCGTGAAGAAACGGGTCTCCAGACCCTGCACTTCCAGCAATTCCGCCATAGACCTCCTCACCCGTTAGAGAATGATCGCCTTATGCGCCAACTACCAGCCCAACCGAAAGGCCATTCGCCCGACGCCCAGAAGCAAGAGCGCCGTCGGCTCATACCGCCAGCAGAGTGGCCCTCCGCTGGGCAGCGACGCCGCGTCGAAAGCACCTTCTCCGCCCGGCAGGAACGCGCGCATGGCCTCCCCGGCTCGCGCCGCCACTGCCCAACCCAGGAAAGCCAGGCCTGCCGCCTGTCGCCGGATGCGCCGCCAGACGTGCGGAGAGGGCTGCGCCCCTTCCACCTGCGCCCGGAGCGCCTCGACGATCAGCATATCTATCGTGCGATACCCGTCACGTGAACTCACAGGCCACCCTGGCGACCGGTCGCCACTCGGTCAGCATCTCTCTGAGCGACTCCCTGGCGTAGTGCAGGCGGGACTTGACCGTGCCTTCCGGGACCTCCAGAATCTCGGCGATCTCCTTCAGGCTCAGCCCCTCCAGGTAGAACAGCACCACCACCACCCGATGGCTGAAGGGGAGCCTCTCCAGCGCCTTCTGCACCTGCTCCTGGACCTCTGTCCGTTCCGCCAGCGGCTCCGGCAGCGCGTGAAGAGGAGAGATCAGCCGCTCTACCATCGTTTCCAGCGGCCCGACCCAGCGCTGGCGGTCCTGATACCAATCGTAACTCAGATTGACCGTCACGCGGTAGAGCCACGGCCCCAGGGGCCGATCGGCCCAGATACGGCCAGCGTTGGCGTAGAGGCGCAGGAAACACTCCTGCAGGATGTCCTCTGCCGCGCCCTGGTCTCGCGTGATGGCCAGCGCAGTGCGGAAGACCTCCATTTTGTGGCGCTCATACAGCAGGCCCAGCGCCTCCAGGTCTCCCCTGCGCAGGCGAGAAAGGAGATACGCGTCCGCATCCCCAGCAGCCAATGAAGGCTCTTCCCGTCGCGACAGTCCCATGTGTTATACCGTTTGAACCAGGAAAAGGTTCAACGCTCGCCGGGCTGTTCCCTCAAGCGCGCCAGAAGTTCCCGTTCCTGCGGCGTGAGGGAAGCCCGTTCCAACAGGTCAGGCCGCCGTTCCCAGGTGCGTCGCAGCGCCTGCTCCTGACGCCAGCGGACGATGGCGGCGTGATCGCCGCTGCGCAGCACCTCGGGCACCGCCCACCCGCGGAAGACCGCCGGGCGCGTGTAGTGGGGGTACTCCAGCAACCCGCGGGCATGGGACTCCTCGAACACCGCCCCGGGGTCGCCCAAGGCCCCCGGCAACAGGCGGGTGACCGCGTCCACCACCACCAGCGCCGCCAGTTCGCCGCCGCTGAGCACGTAATCGCCGATGCTGATCTCGTCGCTGACCAGGTGCTCGCGCACCCGCTCATCCACCCCTTCGTATCGCCCGCAGATGAGGATCAGCCGGGAGTGGTGCGCCAGCTCACCGGCCACCACCTGGGTGAACAGCCGCCCCTGGGGGCTCAGCAAGATGACCGGTCCTTCCTCCGCCTGTGGCTTTATCGCCTCGACGGCCGCGAAGAGGGGCTCAGGCTTCATCACCATGCCCCCGCCGCCCCCGAAAGGGGCATCGTCGGTGATGCGGTGACGGCCAGCGGCATAATCGCGTATGTTGTGAAGGTGAACAGAGATGAGGCCACGTTCCTGGGCCCGCTTGAGGATGCTCTCCTGCAACGGGCCGTGGAACATTTCCGGAAAGAGTGTCAGGATGTCAAATCGCATCGCTGCACGATGTGTTATTCTAGCACGACATGACCTGAACGGCAAGTGCTCAATGGCCAATGGCTCAATGACCAATGACAATGAGTCGCAAAGTGGGCAGAACCAGGGCGTCTATAGCACGCGGCGCAGCAGGCGCAACCAGTTCCCGCCCATCACCGCAGCGATGTCCGCCTCCGCGTACCCCCGCTCCTCCAACGCAGCAGCGATGCGCCCCAGGTCGGCCACTGTCTCCAGACCAGCAGGGGTCGCCTCGGCGCCGAAGCCGCCGTCGAAGTCGGAGCCCAGGCCCACGTGGGCTGCGTCCCCCACCACCTGGCAGACGTGGTCTATCGCCGCTGCCACATCCTGGAGCGTTGCCGCCTCCTTGCCGTCGCTGGGGCTCCAACCAGGCTTGAGGAAGCGGTTGTAGGGAACGATGCCCATCACCCCGTCCCGCTCGGCCAGGGCGCGGATCATGGGATCGGAGAGCTGGCGCGGGGTGGGCACGAAGGCACGGGGGTTGGCGTGAGTGACGGCAACCGGACCATCGTACCGCTCCAGCGCCTCCCAGAAGGCCTCCTCAGCCATATGCGCCAGGTCGAGCAGCATGTTGAACTGCGCCAGGGCCGGCAGCAGCGTCCGCCCAGCATCGCTGAGGGGGCCGGGGGCATTGTTGCCGCCCGCGTAGCGAGAACCAGCCGCCCAGGTGAGGCCGACCCCCCGCACGCCGCGCGCGAACCACTCCTCTACCTCGCCGGGTTCACGGATGGGGTCGGCTCCCTCCATAGACACAACGATGCCAAGCCGCGGGAGGCCCTGCTCCCGCGCCGCCAGCACTGCCTCCAGGTCGGTCTGGCTCTGTAGCAGCGTGATCGCCTCCGCCCGTTCGGCCAGGCGATGGTAGGCATCCAGATGGGTCATCCCGATGCGGTGGGCCTCATCGGCGTCGGCGTAAGCCTGCCGCCGGCTCCACTCGTTATCGGCGCTGTGCCTGGGGGGGAGAAAGAGCGAACCGATAACGACCGTCACGCCGCCGTCCAGCCACTCCGGCAGGCCGAGCATGCAGCGGCCGTTGCTGGTCACGACCGGGCTGTCCTCTTCGAGGCGGCGCGTTTCCCAGGCGCTGCGCAGCAGGTCCCGCCCCAGCGCCAGGATATCCCAGGCGATGTCTTCGTGGGCATCAACGATATGCATCACGGTAAGAGTGTACCACAATCCCTACATTTGACAACCGCGTCTATCCGGCGTATACTACGGCCCGAACTTCTGTCTCTTCAGCCTTGCAGTGGGAGGTGCAGGATGAGCGAAGGTTTTCGTTTGGTGATGACCCGCGGGCCGGAGCCAGGGCGGACCTTCACCCTGGAGACCGAGATGGTCATGATCGGGCGAGATCCGGCGTCGGAAGTCGTGATCAACCACCCGCAGGTCTCTCGTCAACACGCGCGCCTGACCCGGCAGGGGAGCGTGATGGTGCTGGAGGATCTGGGCAGCACGAACGGCACCTTCATCAATGGCATCCGGCTCACCGCGCCCCACGTGCTGAACAACGAGGACGTCATCGGCCTGGGTGATGCGGTGGCGTTCACCTTCTACGGCCCGGCGGGCAGCCTGGAAGAGACCGTGCTCTCCCGTCCCGGCACCGTGGTCGCGCCACAGACCCCGCCACCCCCGCCGGCAAGACGGCCAGCCTATACCCCACCTCCCCCGCCAACCCCCACGCCCGTGTACGGCCCGCCGCCGGCCCCCGCACCTGTGTACGGGCCGCCGCCAGCCGTTGAGGAGCCCCCAAAGAAGAAGCGCACGGGGCTGTACATCGGCTGTGGCTGTCTGGTGCTGCTGGTCATCGCCGCCTGCGTCGGCCTCTTCCTGCTCGACTACTTCGGCCTGCTCCCGCCCGTCTTCTACGAGCCGTTGCGCTGGCTGGGGATATTCTGATCGGCCCGGCGGGACATAGCCCGGCCACTCCGGGCGTCGGCCTCCCCGAGGCATTCCTCGGAGAGCCGCATGAAATGAAAGTCAGGGCGGGTTGCCAGCCCGTTCAGCCGCGGTTGGGTGGGTTGGCAGCCCGTTCTATGTAGTGGACATACGCATAATGAGACATTCGCAGAGATTCCATCCTGAGCGCCAGACGACGCTGTTAGCCGTAGTGCTGGCTACGGTCCTGCTGCTTGTTCTCTATTATCCCCTCTCGGCCCACCCCTTCCTGCCCAACCCCGCCACTCCCCCCGACACCAGGGCCCCCGAGGGCTTCATCTGCACACCGGGGCGCATGGGCCGCTGGCAGGGGGTATGCCGCGAGCGCGGCCCCGGCGCGACCGCCTACCGCGTGGCGCACATCCGTCTCCCCAATCCTCTGCCGGCCCTGCCGGTGGTGCAACTGACCCCCGAGCCGGATCAGGACCTGGTGCCGCACGTCTACGCCTACGTGCGCACGCTGCCCCTCTCCATCTACCGCCACCCGATGGAGGCGGCGTTGGGGCTGCCGCCGGCACGCATCCTTTACTCCGGCGACCAGTGGGTGAGCGTGGATGGCGAGGTGGAATACAACGGCGAGCGGTGGTACCAGATCAACGCCGACGAGTACGTCCGCGCTGACACCCTCATCCTGGCCAGCCCCTCCCGCTTCCAGGGGGTCTTCCTCAACGAGCAGCCACAGGTTCCCTTCGCCTGGATCAACCGGTCGGTGCAGCCCAGCGTCACCCCCGGGGGGCCACCCGCTGCCAATGCGCCCACCTACTCCCGCTATCAGGTCGTCTCGATCTACGCTCAGGAGCAACTGGGGACAGAAGACCTGTGGTACCTGATCGGCCCCGACCAGTGGGTGCCGCAGTCAGCGGTCTCTAAGGTGACCGTGGACCCGCCGCCAGCGGGCGTGACCGGGCGCTGGATCGAGGTGGACCTGTTCGAGCAGACGCTGGCCGCCTATGAGGGGGAGCGCATGGTCTACGCCACGCTCATCTCCAGCGGCCGGCCTGGCCCCACCTGGACCGAGTCGGGGCTGTTCAGGATCTGGGGCAAGTTCGAGGAGACCAAGATGAGCAACCCCGACGCGGCAGACGGCGATGCCGGGTGGTACTACCTGGAGGATGTGCCGTGGACGATGTACTTCAACGGCGCGACGGCCCTGCACGCCGCCTACTGGCACGACAGTTTTGGCTTCACCCGCAGCCACGGCTGCGTCAACCTGGCCCCCCGCGACGCCGCCTGGCTCTACAACTGGGCCAGCGTCGGCACGCCGGTCTGGGTGCACAATACCCCTCCCTTCGAGCCGTGATATGAACCTTCAGCCTCCTTCTCGCCTCTCGCCCCGTTCCCTGCTGGTCCTTTTGACGCTCCTCAGCATCGGCCTGGCGCTGCTGGCCCTGGCTGCCTGCGGGAGCAACGCCTCCCTGCGTGACGTGACCCCCACCCCCACGCGCACCCCCCGTCCCACCGCCACCTTCACCCCGCCTCCCACCCCCACTCCCGCCTGGCCGGTCACGGTGGGTTGCGAGCCGGACGTTCCTTATGCCGCCTGTGCCCGCCTCCAGGAACGGGTGGCGCAGGACCTCGTCCACTTCGTCTGGCGCGGCGAGGGTGGCGCCGATGTGCGCCTGAGCAGCACGAACGCCGCTGGCGCGACGCCGGTGGGCGAGTGGACCTATGCCCTGGCGGCGCCGTTCTTCACTCTGGAAGAAGGGGCTGCCGCACAGGACCTGCAAGCGGCCTGGAGCGGTACGCCCACGGGAACAGTGGGTATGCGTCCGCTGCTGGTCACCAGCGACACGCTCCACGTCCTCACCCGCCTGTGGGGGACGCCGGCGGCGACGACGGTGCGGATGGTACAGGAGGCCGCCCTGCTCACCGAGACAGAGCAGGCTGGCGGGTGGGCGATCCTGCCGTTCGACCGGCTGGAGCCGCGCTGGCGGGCGCTGCGCGTGGACGGCGTCTCGCTGCTGGAGCGGGGCGTGGTCACCTATCCCCTGCAGGTGCCGCTCTACCTGGTCTCCGAGCGCCGCCCGGACGCTCTGCCGCTGCTCAGCACCGACCTGGTCCCGCTATCCAATCGGGACGAGGGGCAGATGACGGTCGTGGCGATGACCGGCGTCACAGCGATGACCCGCGCCTTCGCCGCGTGGATGGACGCCCAGGGCACCACCTATGCCGCGCAGGACATCCGCGACTGGCTGGCGGGCGCTGACTTCACGCACATCAGCAACGAGGTCTCCTTCATGCCCGACTGCGTGGCCCAGCCCAGTGGCACGATGTCCTTCTGCTCCAACGACCGCTACATCGAACTGCTGGAGTACGTCGGCGCGGACATCATCGAACTGACCGGCAACCACCTGGTCGACAAGGGGATCGAGCCGCTGCGTCACACCTTCGACCTGTACCGCGCACACGGCTGGCGCTGGTACGGCGGCGGGGAGAACCTGGCCGACGCCACCCGTCCGCTCACCCTCACCCATGGCCCCAACCGCATCGCCTTCTTCGGCTGCAACACGATAGACAACCCCTACGACTGGGCCACCGACGACCTGCCAGGGGTCAATACCTGCCGCTCTGCCGACAGTTCGCAACTGGACCCGGCCCGCATCGAGCAGATGGCCGCGCAGGTGCGCCAGTTGCGCGAGCAGGGGTACCAGGTTATCATCACCCTGCAATACTACGAGACGGAGTCCTACACCCCCTATCCGCAGCAGATCGCTGACTTCCATACCTTCGCCGACATGGGCGCGGCCTACGTGCAGGGCAGCCAGGCCCACCAGCCACAGACCATGGAGTTCTACGGCGACACGTTCATCCATTACGGGATGGGCAATCTGTTCTTCGACCAGAACTGGACAGAGGTCTTGCCCTGCTTCATCAACCGGCTGGTCTTCTACGACGGGCGGCTGCTGAACGTGGACATGCGGGTGACGACGATGGAAGCGTATGGGCGTCGGCGCCCGATGACGGAAGAGGAGCGCACGGCTTTCCTGCAGATGATGTTCGACCTTCGACCACGGTGAGGGTTGGGCGGGTATCTGAGGATTTACCGCACAGTCACCCGAGAGTCCCTTCGTGCGCCGATTGGAAACCGGCCTTTCTGGGCGCCTGCGGTGCCAGGCGTCGGCATCGCCCTCACCCCTTTCCTCTCCCGCCGGCGGGAGAGGGGAGGGGGTGGGGCGAAGCCGCCGGGGGTGAGGTGAGGGTCGGCGCAGGCCGACCGCAGGTTGAAGGCCCAGAGCAGGCGACTTCATTCGGCGTGGGTAGGCAGAAGAGGGAATGGGCCGGTCCAAGCGATTCTACGACGCTCTGGTACGCATCTGGCCATTGGGCAAGGTGGCTAACTGGTTGGGCGGTCGCCCACTCATCGGCCCGCTGCTGCGCCCGCTCTTCAGCAGCGAGGAGAACGAGACGATCGTCCTGCCGGTGCACCAGGCCGTGCGCGGCACAGAAAGCGTCGTGCTACCCTACGCCCTGCTGGCCCCGCTGGTCGAACGGGCCAGCGCGCGCTTCATTATGAACGACTGCATCTGTCGCCGCGGCGAGTCCTGCCGCACATACCCGCAGGATCTGGGCTGCGTCTTCCTGGGACCCGGCGCCGCGGAGATCAACCCCGACCTGGGGCACCTGGCCGACGTCGAGGAGTGCATGCAGCACATCCAGCACGCTACGGAACTGGGGTTGGTGCCGCAGATCATCCACGCCGCGTTCGACGCCTGGATGTTGGACATCCCCTACCGGCGCATGCTGGCCATCTGCCTGTGCTGCGATTGCTGCTGCACGATCCACCAGGGGCTGCGCATGGGACCGCCGGTCTTCTGGGATACGGTCGTGCGCCTGCCGGGCCTGACGGTGAATGTGGGGCCAGAGTGCATCGCCTGCGGGCGCTGCACAGAGGTCTGCCCGGTGGGGGCCATCGGTCTGACGAACGGCCGGGCGGAGGTGAGCGAACGGTGCAAGGGATGCGGCCGGTGCGCCAGGCAATGCCCTGCCGGGGCCATCACCCTCACCGCCACAGACGACGTGCTGGAGCGACTCCTGGCGCGCATCGAGCAGCGCACCTCCATCAGCGGGGAGTAGCAGGGGAGAAGCAGTTATGGTAGAGGAGGCGGGACTCGAACTCGAGAAGGAGCGACGGATCGGCCCCTACCGGGTGCAGGAGCGCACCGCGCGGCGTCTGGTGATGGAGGCGCCGGCCCATCCATTGCTCCCTGTGGCGCTGATGTGGGGAGGCTTCCTGCCCTTCGCCATCCTCGTCGCCCCGTGGTTGAGCGGAGCGCGGTTGTTCGTCGTCCTTGCCACCGCCTTGCTGCTCCTGGTCATCAGCGCGCTGGTCGTCTACTTCACCCCCGCACTCCGGCGGATCGTGGTGGACCTGGAGGTCGGTGAGGCGCGCGTGGAGCGACACTACCTGTTCCCGCAGCGCGTCCAGACGCTACAGGTGCCGCTGCGCGCCGTGACGGGTGTGCGCCTGCAACGCCGAACCTGGCAGGCCGCCGGAGAGGTCGCTCAGGCGGAGTGGAACGTCGGGCTGGTCGGCGAGGACGGCACCGTCTGGCCGTTGACGGAAGGCACAGAAGAGGAGCCGATCGGCGAACTGGCCCGCCTGGTGGCCGAGGTCGCCGGCCGGCCACTGGAAGCGTGACATGGGCCACCCTCTGCTGTCCCGAACGCTCCTCTGGCGCTTCTGCGGGGCGCTTCTGGCAGTAGCCCTCCTCACCGCCTGCGGCCCGGTCGGCCCGCTGCGCGTGACGCTGGTCGCCGACGGCCAGAGTCGCACCCTGGCGACCGAGGCGCAGACGGTGCGCGACCTGCTGCTCGAGGCCGGCGTGACCCTCGATGAGGACGACCGCGTGCTGCCGCCGGAGAACACTTTCCTGGAAAACGGCCTGACCGTGCGTGTGATCCGCGTGACGACCGACATCACCAGCGAGCAGCACGTCATCCCCTACGGCCGCGAGACGGTGCGCGACACGACGGTGCCGCTGGGCGAGACCCGCCTGCTGCGCGCGGGGGTCAACGGCATCGAGGTGATCACCTACACCGTCGTCCTGGAGGACGGTGTGGAGGTGGAGCGGCGCGTGCGCGAACGGGTCACGGTGCAACAGGCGCAGAACGAAGTGGTGCTGATCGGCGCCCGTGAGGAGGTGACCTCGGTGCCGATCTCTGGCACGGTGGCCTACCTCTCTGCGCGCAATGCCTGGGTCATGCGCACCACCACCGGCGACCGCCGTCGCCTGACCAGCAGCGGCGATCTGGACGGGCGCGTGTTCGACCTCTCGCCTGACGGCACCCGCCTGCTCTTCACCCGCGCCAGCACCGCCACCGGCACGCTGAACAGCCTGTGGCTGGTGGACACCGTGGCTGCCGATGCCGAACCGGTGCGGCTCAACGCGGAGAACGTCCTCTGGGCCGGCTGGTCGCCCGATGGGGTGCGTATCGCCTACTCCACCGGTGCGACGCGTGACGCGCCACCCGGCTGGGAGGCGGCCAACGACCTCTACCTGGCCCGGCCGCGGGCCAGCGACGGCGCGCTGCTGGACCGTCGCCGCGTGCTCGCCCCGTCCGCTGGCGGCACTTACGGCTGGTGGGGCACGACCTTCGCCTGGGGGCCAGTGGGGGCGAACGGCGCATCGTCACTCCTGGCCTATGCCCGCGCCGACGAGGTGGGCGTGGTGCGGCTCGACCGAGGCGAGGCAACCCCGCTCATCCGCTTCCCGCCCTTCCGCACCTATGCCGCATGGGCCTGGACCCCCACCGTAGCCTGGTCGCCAGACGGCGCTTTCATCCTCACCGTCGTGCATGGCCCTTCGCCCACCGGCGAGACGCCGGAGGACAGCCCGGTCTTTGACCTCTATGCCCTGGGTGTCACCTCACCTTTGACAGCGGAACTGTCCACCGAGGTGGGGATGTGGGCCGCTCCCTCCTTCTCTCCCGATGGTGAGCAGATCGTCTTTGGCCGCGCCCGCGTCCCCTACACCTCCGGCAGCAGCGTATATGACGTGTACATTATGGACCGCGATGGCTCTGATCGTCGGGCGCTTTTCGCCCCCGACCCGCGCGAACCAGGGCTGGAGTACCCGGCGGTGACCTGGGACCCCTGGGGCGGGCGGTTGCTGGTCATCTACCGCGGCGACCTGCGCCTGGTGACGCTCGACGGCCAGTCCCGCCGCATCACTGAAGACGGAAGCATCACCGCGGCGCGCTGGGCAGGACGGGTGACGGAGTGAGACCCATGCGCCGTCGTCCGTCGTCTGTCATCCGCCATCTGTTGCCTCTGGCCTGTCTGGCTGTGCTGCTGCTGAGCCTGCTGTCGGCCGGCGGGCTGATCGCCAACCATCGCGCTGCCACCCGCGGCATCCCGCCGGGCCTGCCCGAACCGACCGCCGATGCCGACGTCTCCCCGTTCTGCATCAACGCTGCACTGGCGCAGAGCGACGAGGAGGGGCTGACCCACGCCCTCGACCTCATCGCCGACGCTGGCTTCGTCTGGCTGCGGCACACCTTCCCCTGGGCACAGATCGAACCGGAAGAGGGGGTATACGACTGGGCGGCATGGGACCGCCTGGTGGATGAAGCCACGGCGCGCGGTCTGCGCCTGATCGTCGTGCTCGACCGCGCGCCTGGATGGGCCGGCACGCCCCCGCCGCCCGCATCGTTCGCCGCGTTCGCAGGGGCGGTCGCTGCCCGCTACGGCAACCGGGTGGACCACTACCAGGTCTGGCACAACCCCAACCTTGCCGACGGTTGGGGGGCGGAGCCCAACCCGGCAGCCTACGCGCAACTTCTCCAGGGGGCTGCCACTGCCATCCGCGCCGCCGATCCCGACGCGCGCGTCCTCCTGGGTAGCCTGGCCCCCACTGTCGAGCACGGACCGGATAACCTCTCCGAGGTGCTCTTCCTGCGCGGCCTGTACGCCGCCGGGGCCGCGCCCTATTTCGACATCCTCTCCGCCCAGCCCTATGGCTTCGACGCCGGCCCTGACGACCGGCGGGTGAGCGAGGCGGTGCTCAACTTCTCGCGCGCGGTGCTGCTGCGCGAGGAGATGGTCGCCCACGGGGACGGCGGTAAGGGGCTGTGGGCCTCCCACTTCGGCTGGAACAGCCTGCCAGCCAGTGTGGACGAGGTCCCTTCGATTTGGGGGCAGGTGGACGAGGCGACGCAGGCAGCCAACACCGTCGCCGCCGTGGAACGGGCCCGTCGGGAGTGGCCGTGGATGGGCGCGCTGTGCCTGAGCCACTTCCAGCCCGATCCGACCGCCCCGGCGCTCCCTTCTGGCACACCCAATGCTGAGGCTCACTGGGGCTTCGCCGCCGTCACCCCGGACGGCACCCCCCGCCCGGTCTTCACCGCGTTGGCGGCGCTGGCCCACGGGCCGCAGGTCAACACCCCCGACGCCTATACCCCCGTGTCGGGTGTGGCCGATTGGAGGGGGAACTGGCGCTTCTCCGACCTGGGGGCGGACGTGAGCGAGGACGGCGGAGAGCAGGTCTCCATCCCCTTCTGGGGCAGCGACTTCGGCCTGCGGGTACGGCGCGGCAACTACCGCGCCTACTTCTACGTCACCATAGACGGCCAGCCGGCCAACCGCCTGCCGCGTGACGAGCAGGGGCGGGCTTACCTGGTGCTCACCTCCCCCGACTACCAGCCAGAAGTGGTCACGATCGCCGTCGCCGAAGGATTGTCCCCTGGCCCACACACCGCCGTGGTGACCGCTGAGCGCGGCTGGGAGCAGTGGCCGCTGGTCGGGTGGAGCGTGGCGGATCATCCCGACGAGACGGCCTACCGCGGGTCGCTGATCGGCCTCGTCGCGCTGGCCGTGGTCAGCCTGGTCGGGGCGATCCTTACCGGCCGGCGGGTGGCCTGGGGCCGTCTGGGACGGGCGGTGGCGGCGGGCTGGGGTCGCCTGTCCCACGGCTGGCAGATGGCACTGACCGGTCTGGTCGCCCTGCTGTTCTGGGCCTCCTCCTGGATGACCTGGGGCACAGCCGCCAGCAGCGCCTTCCGCCGCCTGGGGGACGGAGTGGGACTGACGGCGACTCTGGCCGCCGCCAGCCTTTTCTACTACTCCCCCTGGTTTCTGCTGACGCTCGTCTCAGGACTGGTGCTCTTCCTGCTGGTGCTCCTGCGCCTCGACCTGGCGCTGGCGCTCATCGCCGCCCTGGCTCCCTTCTACGCCTTCCCGTGGACCCTGTTCAGCCGCGCCTTCTCGATGGCCGAGGTGCTGACGGTGATGGCCTTCATCTCATGGGCGGTCGGCAAGATCGCCGCACTGCGTGAGGAAAAACCGGACCTGCACCGTCTGCTCTCACGCCTGTGCCCCCTCGACCTGGCCGTGCTGTTCCTGCTCCTCGCTGCCCTGGTTTCCACCTTCTGTGCCGACTTTCAGCGGGTGGCGTGGCGGGAGTTGCGCCTGGTGATCCTGGAGCCAGCGGCCTTCTACATGATGCTGCGCACGTCGTCATTGGGACGGAAGGGATTGTGGCGTGTGGCCGATTTCTTCGTCCTGGGCGGGGTGGCGGTGGCGGTTGTCGGTCTTGTGCAGTACGCGCTGGGGGTCAACCTGATCACCGCCGAGGCCGGCCTGAGCCGCCTGCGCTCGGTCTACGGCTCGCCGAACAACGTGGGGCTGTACCTGGGGCGCGTGCTGCCGTTGCTGGTGGCGGTGGCCCTTTTCGCCCGCCACCATCGGCGACGGCTGGCCTACGGGCTGGCCGTGCTGCCGGTGGGGGCAGCGCTGCTGCTGAGTTTCTCCAAGGGGGCGCTGCTCCTGGGTGTGCCCGCAGCCCTGCTGACCATCGGCCTGCTGGCCGGCGGACGCTGGCTGTGGGCCACCCTGGCCGCGCTCGTCGTCGCCGGCCTGTCCGCCATCCCCTTGTTGCGCCTGCCCCGCTTCGCCTCCCTGCTGGACACACGCGGCGGGACGACCTTCTTCCGCCTGAAACTGTGGCAGGCCACGGTGGCGATGATCCGCGACCACTTCTGGGTGGGCGTCGGTCCGGACAACTTCCTCTACCAGTACCGGGGCCGCTACATCCTCCCCGATGCCTGGCAGGAGCCCGACCTCTCCCACCCGCACAACTTCCTGCTCGACCACTGGGCGCGGCTGGGGGTCTTTGGCGCAGCGGCAGGGGTATGGCTGCAGGTCGCCTTCTGGCGGCTGGCGCTGCCGCTGCGCCGCCTGACCGACCGGGACAACCGCGCCCTGGCGCTGGGTCTGATGGGCGCGATGGCCGACATGCTGGCCCATGGCCTGGTGGACCACTCCTTCTTCCTCATTGACCTGGCTTTCGCCTTCTTCTTGCTGCTGGGGTTGACCCACGCCCTGGCCCACGGGAAGATGGATGAGAGGAGCGCCTGAACCCGCTGATGAGTATGTCCTCCTCCTGGCAACGCACGCTCTGGATCGTCTGGTTCGCCGAGTTCGTCTCCATTCTGGGCTTCTCCATCATCCTGCCGATCCTCCCCTTCTACGTGCAAGAGATGGGGGTCACCGAGCCGAACGCCGTCAAGTTCTGGTCGGGGCTCATCTACTCCGCCCACGCGGTGACGATGGCGCTCATCTCCCCGGTGTGGGGGGCCATCTCCGACCGACACGGGCGAAAGCTGATGGTGGAGCGGGCGATGTTCGGCGGGGTGCTGGTGATGGTGCTGATGGGACTGGCGCGCACCCCCCTGCAACTGGTGCTGCTGCGCATGCTGCAGGGGCTGCTGACCGGCACCGTCACTGCAGCCACGACGCTGGTGGCCAGCATCGCCCCCCGCGAGCGGACCGGCTATGCCCTGGGCGTGTTGCAGATGGGCATCTACGTCGGCGCGTCGCTCGGTCCGCTCACCGGCGGACTGATCGCCGA
Organism: Anaerolineae bacterium; assembly: GCA_034434635.1. GTDB lineage: Bacteria > Chloroflexota > Anaerolineae > B4-G1 > DUEL01 > DAOTYX01. The sequence continues at coordinate 19,780 of DAOTYX010000103.1, forward strand.
CACGTTGGGCTTCCAGTTCGCCTTCTGGACCACTGGCGGGCTGCTGCTG
>DAOTYX010000104.1:0-9211 GCA_034434635.1 Anaerolineae bacterium
GACGACAGACGACGGACGACAGACGACGGACGACAGACGACGGACGACAGACGACGGACGACAGACGACGGACGACAGACGACGGACGACAGACCACGGTTCAGTGTCCGTGGTCCGTGGTCTGTGGTCCATCGTCCGTGGTCCATCTTCAGCCAGCCGCGACCAGTTCCGCGATCTGTTCCGGGTGTTGCGCGACGCGCACGCCGGCCGCTTCCAGGGCGGCGATCTTGTCCGCAGCCGTGCCGGCGCCGCCCTCGATGATCGCCCCGGCGTGGCCCATGCGCTTGCCCGGCGGTGCGGTCTGCCCGGCGATGAAGGAGACGACCGGCTTGGTCATGTGCTCCTTGATGAACCGGGCGGCGATCTCCTCGTCGTTGCCGCCGATCTCGCCGATCATCACCACGCGCTCGGTGCGCGGGTCGGCTTCGAATAGCGCCAGCACGTCCACGAAGCGCGTGCCGATGATCGGGTCGCCGCCGATGCCCACGCAGGTGGTCTGGCCGATGCCGCGGGCGGTGAGCGCGTAGACTACCTCGTAGGTGAGCGTGCCGGAGCGGGAGACGACCCCCACCGGCCCGGGGATGGCGATGTGGCCGGGCATGATGCCCACTTTCGCCTCGCCTGGGGTCAGCAGGCCAGGGCAGTTCGGCCCCACCAGCCGCGTGCCCTTCATATCGAGATACGCCTTCACCCGTAGCATGTCCATCACCGGCACCCCCTCGGTGATGCAGACCACGAGCGGGATGCCAGCGTCTGCCGCTTCGAGCATGGCGTCGGGGGCGAAGCGCGCCGGGACGTAGATGACAGAGGCGTTGGCCCGGGTGGCCTCAACCGCCTCGCGCACGGTGTCGAAGACCGGCACGCGGCCGCCACAGGCGGTCTGCCCGCCTTTGCCAGGGGTGACCCCGGCGACGACCTTCGTGCCGTAGTCCAGCATCTGAGTGGCGTGGAACTCTCCTTCCCTTCCGGTGATACCCTGCACGAGCAGGCGGGTGTTCTTGTCTACCAGGATTGCCATATCAGGCCTCCAACTCGCCGCGGGCCGCGGCCACAGCCTTCTGTGCCGCCTCGGCCAGGGTCGTGGCGGTGATCATGCGGTAGGATGACTGATTCAGGATACGTCGTCCCTCTTCCTCGTTCGTGCCCACCAGGCGGACGACCATGGGCACCTGGGGTTTGACCTCGTCCAGCGCGGTCAGGATGCCTTTGGCCACCTCGTCGCAGCGGGTGATGCCGCCGAAGATGTTGAACAGCACCGCCTTGACGTGGGGGTCGGCCAGGATCAGCCGCAGCGCCGTGGCCACACGGTCGGCTTTGGCTCCGCCGCCGATGTCGAGGAAGTTCGCCGGAGCGCCGCCGAAGTGCTTGGTGATGTCCATCGTCGCCATCGCCAGGCCCGCCCCGTTGACCATGCAGCCGATCTGTCCGTCCAGCTGCACGTAGGAGAGATCTGCCTCGCGGGCGGTGCGCTCGGTAGGCGTCTCCTCGTCCACATCGCGCATGGCCGCCAATTCGGGGTGGCGGAAGAGGCCGTTGTCGTCGAGCACCATCTTGCCGTCCACCGCCAGGAGGCTGCCGTCGCCGGTCACGACGAGCGGGTTGATCTCCGCCAGTGAGGCGTCGTTCTCGACGAAGGCGCGGTAGAGGCCGCGGGCGATGCGGTCGAACGGCTGCACCAGCGTCGCGTCCAGCCCAATAGCCCGGGCCAGCCAGCCCGTCTGGTAGGAGCGCAGGCCGATGAAGGGGTCAATGTGCAGTTTCTTGATCGCCTCCGGCTTGGTGCGGGCGACCTCCTCGATCTCGACGCCGCCTTCGGAGGAGGCCATCATCACCGCCTTCGACGCCGCGCGGTCAATGACGATGCCCAGGTAGATCTCCTGACGGATGTCCGCCGCCGGGTCCACCAGCACCTTGCGCACCGGCAGCCCCTTGATGGTCAGATTCAGGATCTGCGCGGCGACCTGCTCGGCCTCTTCGGGGGAGCGGGCCAGTTTGATGCCTCCCGCCTTGCCCCGTCCACCGACCAGGACCTGGGACTTGACGACGACCGGCCCGCCCAGTCGCCCGGCGATAGCCCGCGCCTCCTGCGGCGTGGCGGCCACGTCTCCCTGGGGGATGGGGATGTCGTATTGGGCGAAGATGCGCTTGGACTGATACTCGTGAAGTTTCACTGACAGACCTCCTGATGCGCGAGTTTGTGGGGGATTATACCACGAGTCGGCGAATCGGCGAGTCAGCGGTGGTCCGTGGTCTGTGGTCCGTCGTCCGTGGTCTTGTTTGACGTCGGGGGTCAAATTGGGTACAATGCAACTTGGGCATACCGGAGCGATGACCAAGGGCAAGACCACCCGGAAGGGCAAGAAGGGCAGGCCAGGGGGCGGGCGCAGGAGGCAGCCGCCGTCCGAGCCGCTGATCCACCTCAGCAAGGACACCCAGTTGGACATCCTGGGTGGTTTCCTCTTGCTGGGGGCTCTCCTCACTCTGCTGGCCCTGCTTTCCGCCGAGCGCGGCGTGATCTTCGAGCCGCTCACGCGGCTCCTGGGCCGGCTTTTCGGCTGGGGGGTCTACATCGTCCCCTTCTTCGTCGGCGCGGTCGGCTTCTACCTGCTCGTGCGCCGCTTCGGTGACCGCGTGCCCCGTCCTCAACCGGAGCAGGTTGTGGGCATCCTCCTCATGTTCGTTACCCTGCTGACGACGATCCATTTCCCGGTGGTGTGGCTGAGCGGGCTGGACGCGATGACCGCGGCGGATGCCGGCTACGGCGGCGGCCGGCTCGGCGCCGGCCTGGGTCAGGCTCTCGTGCGAGGTCTGGGCGGGGTGGGTGCGGCGCTGGTGCTCCTGCTCCTCTGGCTCCTGGCGGTCTTCTTCACCTTTGGCATCTCCCCGGCCGACATGCTGCGCGGCCTGCTGGCCCTGCGCGGCCGACTGCGCCGTCCCGCCCCGCCAGTGCAACTCCCCCTGCCGGTCAACCTCCCCAGGCCCCAGCAGGAGCGGCCACCGACGGCTCGACCGGAACCTCGCGGCGCGGTGGAGCCTGCCGCTGGACGCCCGACGGTTGAGGTTGTCCATCCCTATCCGATCACTGGCGAGGGGCCGTGGCAACTGCCGCCGCTGGACGCGATCCTGGAGCCCGGCGGGTCGCAGGACCTCGACCAGGAGTTCCTCCGTCAGCAGACACGCATCATCGAGGAGACACTCGCCAGCCTGGGCGCGCCGGTCAAGGTGATGGAGGTCAACCAGGGGCCGGTCGTCACCCAGTTCGGCGTCGAGCCGCTGTTCATCAGCAACCACCGCGGCCAGCAGACACGAGTCAAGGTCAGCAAGATCGTCGGTCTGGCGGACGACCTGGCCCTGGCGCTGGCAGCCAAGACTATCCGCATCCAGGCCCCCATCCCCAAGAAGGGGTTGGTGGGCATCGAGGTACCCAACCAGGAGATCGCCCTGGTGGCCCTGCGGGACATCATCGAGAGCGAGGCCTGGGAGGCGTGCGAATCGCCGCTGCGGCTGGGGTTGGGGCAGGACGTCTCCGGTCAGCCGCTTGTCGCTGACCTGACCGCTATGCCCCACCTGCTCATCGCCGGCACAACCGGCTCCGGAAAGTCGGTCTGCATCAACGCCATCCTGGCCGCGCTCCTCCTGCAGCGGACCCCGGATGAACTGAAGTTGCTGATGGTGGATCCCAAGCGGGTGGAACTGACCCCCTACAACGGCATTCCCCATCTGCTGGTGCCGGTGGTTGTGGATGTGGAGCGCGTGGTGGGGGCGTTGCAGTGGGTGCTGCGCGAGATGGACGGGCGGTACCGCCGTTTCGCCGGGGTTGGCTCCCGTGACATTAGCGACTATAATGAGCGGGTGGTGGCCGAGCACCCCGAACTGAAGCGCATGCCCTACATCGTGGTGGTGGTGGATGAACTGGCCGACCTGATGATGCTGGCGCCGCAGGAGACGGAGCGCGCCGTCTGCCGTCTGGCGCAGATGGCCCGCGCCACCGGCATCCACCTGATTGTCGCCACGCAGCGGCCCAGTGTGGATGTGGTCACCGGCCTGATCAAGGCAAACTTCCCGGCGCGCATCGCCTTCGCCGTGGCGTCGTCGGTGGACTCGAGGGTGGTGCTGGATATGCCCGGCGCAGAGCGGCTGCTGGGGCGCGGCGACATGCTCTTCATGCCCCCCGATGTCTCCGAACCGATCCGCCTGCAGGGGGCCTTCGTCTCTGACGACGAACTGCGCCGCCTGGTGATGTACTGGAAGGGTGGGCGGGAACTGGAGCCTGTCCTAACTGCGGCGCCGGCTCCCCCGGCGGCGCAGCCGGTGCAGCTGCCGCTGCAAGAGGAGCCTGTCTCCGCCGCCGGTATCGAACTGGAAGATGACCTGCTGCCCGACGTGCTGGCGATCCTGCTGGCGGAGAACCGCGCCTCTATCTCCCTGCTTCAGCGACGGCTACGCATCGGCTACACCCGCTCGGCGCGCATTATGGACCTGCTGGCCGAGAAGGGCATCGTCGGGCCGCTGCCGCCCGGAGGACAGACCCGCGAGGTGAACCGCGCCGCGGCGGAGGCGCTGCTGCGTCAGGCAGGTGGGGGATGACCTACAACGTCCACAAACTGACCTTCTCGGAGGGCCGCGCCTACCGCTATATCATCACCGATGAGAGCGGGGCAACCTGCTGCACCGTTGAACCCACTGGCCTCTCTCTGCCTGACCCTACCCGCCTGCTCACGCTCTGCAACGCCGAAGGACAGCCTGTCGGCCGGCTCGAGCCGGCCCCCTTCACCCCCTGGTGGTGGACCCGCCACTACGCCCTGATCCTGAACGATCAGGACGCGCCGCAGGCGCTCATCGAGGAGTGCTGGACGATGGTGGACCGCATCCTGCTGCGCCCCCCTTCCTATATGCTCTACCTCGGCAAGGAGCGATACCTGGCCCACGGCAGCCACTACGGCGAGCGGTTCTACGAACTTTTCCTGCCCGCGGAGGTGGAAGAGCCGGCGCTCGCGGAGGAGGTCCCGGAAGAGGAGGTGCCGGCGGGCGAGATCGCCGAACGGCTGGCGCTCCAGCAGCAGCGACGGGGGGAAAAGGTGGGAGAGGTGCTTCGCCCGCCCAGTGGGGCGGATTACCTGATCGAGGTGGAGGTGGAACCGTTGCGGCAGGCGCCGCTGGTGCTGGCTGTGCTGGTGGTCCTGACGGACCTTTATATCCACGGCCTGTGACTTTCGAGTGCAGCCCTGGAGTCCGGGCATCTTGGAGGCAAGACAGGTGACAAAACGACTCCTCTCCGGAAACGAGGCAATCGCCCTGGGGGCGTGGGAAGCGGGGGTGCGCTACGCCTCCGCCTACCCCGGCACCCCGTCCACTGAGATCCTGGAGGCGCTGGCGCGGTATCCGGGCGTGCGCGCGGAGTGGGCGAGCAATGAGAAGGTGGCGCTGGACGCGGTCGCTGGGGCCGCGTTCGGCGGTGCGCGGGCGTTGGCGGCAATGAAACACGTCGGCGTCAACGTCGCCGCCGATAGCCTGATGTCGCTTCCTTACACCGGCATCCGGGGCGGCCTGGTTTTGGTCAGCGCCGATGACCCCGGCGCCTTCTCCTCGCAGAACGAGCAGGACAACCGCCACTACGCCCGGCTGGGCAAGTTCCCCTGCCTGGAGCCTTCCGATAGCGAAGAGGCGCGGCAATTCACCCGGCTGGCCTTCGACCTGAGCGAGCAGTTCGAGACGCCGGTGATGCTCCGCTCCACCACCCGCCTCTCCCACTCCAAGTCGGCGGTGGAGATCAACGCATCCGTTGAGGGGCGTTCTCTGGAGCCGCTGCCCCCCTTCGAACGCCGGCCCGACCGGTATGTCATCATCCCGGCTATCGCCCGTCGCCGCCACCCGGTGGTGGAGCAGCGGCTGCGCGACATCGCCGCCTGGGGGGACCACTCCCTGGTCAACCGCATCGAGTGGGGCAACCGGGCGATTGGCGTCATCACCCACGGCATCACCTACCAGTACGTGCGCGAGGTTTTCGCCGGCTACTCGATCCTCAAGATCGGCATGACCCATCCGATTCCCGCTCAGATGATCCGTGACTTCGCTGCAGAGGTCGAACGACTGGTCATCGTGGAGGAACTGGACCCGATCATCGAGGAGCAGGTGCGGGCGATGGGCATCCCCATCGCCGCCGGCAAGGAGTTCTTTCCCCTCTGTGGCGAGTTGACCCTGGGACGGGTGCGCGAGGGGGCGCGGGCGGCAGGCCTGCCGGTGGAAGAAGTTTCAGGTTCCGGGCTGAAACCTGAAACCATCCTCGTGCCGCCACGTCCGCCGGCCCTCTGCCCTGGCTGTCCGCACCGCGCCTTCTTCTACGACCTGCGGCGCTGGCGCAAGACGGCGGTCTTCCCCGGCGACATCGGCTGCTACTCGATGGGCTTCCTGGCCCCCTTCGACGCGATGGACACAATCATCTCGATGGGCGCCAGCATCGGCATGGCCCACGGACTGAAGCGTGCCGGGGCGCAGGAGAAGGTCATCGCCACCATCGGCGACTCCACCTTCTTCCACGCTGGCCTCTCCCCGCTGGCCAGCGCTGTCTACAACCGGGGCAACATCGTTGTGGCGGTGTTGGACAACCGCATCACCGCAATGACCGGGGGCCAACACCACCCCGGAACCGGCGTCACCCTCCAGGGGGAAGAGGGGCGACGTATCGAGATCGCCCCTGTTGCTCGCGCCCTCGGCGTGGAGCACGTGTGGGAGGTGGATGCCTGGGACGTGGCCGGCATCAACGAGGCGCTGAAAGCGGCCATGGCGGTGGAAGAGGGTCCGGCGGTCATCGTGGTCAAGGGCGCCTGCGTCTTCATCCCTGAATATCAGCGTCGTCCCCCCTTGAGAGTAGACGCGGAGTCCTGTACCGCCTGCGGCACCTGTTTCCGTGTCGGCTGCCCGGCCATCCTCAAGAGCGCCGAGACGCACCCGCGCACGCACAAGCCCAAGGCGCAGATTGATTCCCTCCTCTGCACCGGCTGCACCGTCTGTATGCAGGTCTGCCCGGTGCAGGCGATCCAGGAGGCAGGATGAACCAGATCAACCTTCTCTTCGTCGGCGTGGGCGGACAGGGGGTGCTGACCGCCTCCGACATCGCCGCGCAGGTCGGCCTCGACCTGGGGTTGGACGCCAAGAAGTCGGAGGTGCACGGCTTCTCCCAGCGCGGTGGCGTGGTGGAGAGCCACGTCCGCTGGGCGCCCCAGGTGGGCTCCCCCACCGCTGAGCAGGGCACGGTGGACGTGCTGGTGGCCTTTGAACTGCTGGAGGCGGCTCGCTGGCTGGACTGGCTGCGCCCTGGTGGTGACGTGGTCGTCAACACCCAGCAGATTGTGCCCATGTCGGTCAGCGTGGGGGACGCGGTCTACCCGCCGGCGGAGGAGATCCTGGCCGCCCTGCGCGCCCGCGCCCGACGGGTGGTGATCGTGGACGGGCTGGGGCTGGCCGAGCAGGCCGGCGAAGTGCGGGCGGTGAACAGCGTCATCCTGGGGGCGCTGTCGGCGCTGCTCGACACGCCAGCACAGGCCTGGGAGGAGGCGGTCGTCCGCCGCGTCCCCGCGCGCTACGCCGAGGTCAACCGTGCGGCCTTCCGCCTGGGCCGCACCGCCGCCAGGTCTCCAGCGACCGTATGACTCGCACCGTCCGTCTCCTCCTGGTCGGCCTGGGGAACCTGGGCCGGCGGTTCTGCGACCTGCTGGCGGAAAAGGGACCAGAGGTGGAGTCCCGCTACGGCCTGCACCTGCGGCTGGTCGGCGCGGCCGATAGTGGCGGCGTGGCCTGCGACCCGGACGGCCTGGACCCGGCGCGGCTGTCGGCGCTCAAACTCGCAGGGGGCAGCGCGGGCGACCTGCCTGGCGTGGGTCAACGAGGCCGTACAGCGCTGGAGATGATCTGCAGCGCGGAGGCGGAGGCGCTGTGCGAGGCCTCGCCGGTCAACCTGCGCCAGGGGGCGGAGCCAGGCCTGAGCCATGTCCGCGCCGCGCTCGACCGCGGGATGGACGTGGTCACTCCCAACAAGGGGCCGCTGGTGCTGGCCTACCGCGAACTACACGAGCGGGCGGCGCGTCATGGCGCGCGCCTGCGTTTCGACGGCACCGTCGCCGGAGGGTTGCCGGCGCTCTACATCGGCCAGCGCGACCTGCGCGGCGCCACCGTCTCGGCCATTGAGGCGCTGCCCAACCTGGTCACCGGCCTCATCCTGGAGATGCTCGGCGACGGCCTGTCGTGGGACGAGGCGCTGGAGCAGGCCCGCGCCGCCGGCACGCTGGAGGCCGACCCCTCTTTCGACCTGGAGGGCTGGGACGCGGCGGCGAAACTGGTCATCCTGGTCAATGCGGTGATGGGCATCCCGGCACGGCTGGAGGACGTGGAACGGAGCGGCATCGTCGGCCTGACCGGCGCTGATGTGCAGGCCGCACGCCGCCAGGGCCGGGTCTACCGGCTGCTGGCCAGCGCGACGCGCCGCCCTGATGGGACAGCCAGCCTGCGCGTCGCCCCGACCCCGCTGCCCGCCGATACCTTCCTGGCGCGCCTGAGCCGCCACCAGATGGGCGTGGTCTATCACACCGACATCTACGGCACGATTATGGCTGCCATTGATGAGCCCACCCCCCTCCCGTCGGCGGCCACGATGCTGCGCGATCTTCTGGATATCTACGCCTGACGGCGGACCATAGACGACGGACGACGGGCCACGGACGACGGGCGATGGCTTCGCCGCCCTGAGCGGAGCGAGCGCAGCGAGCGGAGTCGAAGGGCGGCTCGCAATGACCAGAGGGTGAGCCGTTACGACCGTTGCTCACATGGGTCGGAGTAGACCGATGCCTGGCAAGCCACACTTCATCAGGGCGGTGCTACTGACGCTGCTTGGGGCGCTCCTGCTGGGACTGGTGCGCTACTTCCTGCCCGAGCGGCCTGTGGACGCCACAGGGATTCGCGCCCTGCTGGACGCGGTCTTTGCGCTGGGGTTGCTCGCCTTCCTTCTCCTGCTGGCCGCCGGGACGGGGCTTCGCCTGCTGCGCTGGCTGCGGCTGGAGGGGCCGGGCAGCCTGGAACGGGCGCTCTTCGCCGTGCCGCTGGGACTGGGCGTCCTGGCCTACGGCGTGCTGGCGCTGGGGCTGGTCGGCCTGCTCCGACCGTGGGCCATCCTCCTGTGGCTGTTGTTGGTCGCCGCGCTGACCTGGCGGGAGTGGGG
>DAOTYX010000105.1:0-14557 GCA_034434635.1 Anaerolineae bacterium
TGCGTGTTGCGCAGTCTGCCCGCAACCCCGAGCGCAGCACAGCCCAGTAGGCCTCGAGCCGCTGCGCGCGCAATGGGCGGCGGTGACCGACCAGCCACTTCGCCCCTTCTACCCCCATCTGCCAGACGTAATTCCCCAACAGAAACAGCCGCAGGAAGCCGGCAACCGCGGGGCCGTGATACTTGCGGAAGTAGCGCACCTTGCTGGACTGGAAGTAGACGTGTCGGGCGGCAATGACCTGTTCGCTGCTCTTGCCGCGATGATGGACGATGCGAGCGGTGGGCAGATAGACCACCCGCCAGCCTGCCTGACGAAAACGGCGGCACCAGTCCATTTCCTCGGAGTACATGAAATACCCCTCATCCAGCAGGCCGACCTGCTCGATAGCCGCGCGCCGGACCATCAACGCTGCTCCGTCCACCCAATCCACATCCTGCACCGCATCATCAGGCCGGTCCAGCACGTAGTAGCGCTCCAACAGCCGGCGTGGGGCGAACGGCTGTAGCCAGGTGGACTCGAACAGGGCCGTCGCCAGGGTGGGAAAGCGACGACGGGAGGACTGCACCGTGCCATCAGGGTTGAGCAGTTGGGGACCGACCACCCCCACGTCAGGATGGGCGTCGGCAAAGGCGATCATCCTCTCCAATGCGTCGCCCAGCACCTCGGTGTCCGGGTTGAGGATCAGCACATAGCGACCCTCAGCCACTGCCAGCCCGGCGTTGTTGCCGCCCGGATAGCCCAGATTGACCGCACTGGCGATCAGGCGAACGGCCGGGAACTCCTGGCGCACCATCTCCGCGCTGCCGTCGGAGGAGCCGTTGTCCACGACGATGATTTGGAGGGTGGAGGTTGAAGATTGGAAGTTGGAAGTTGGAGAATGGAGGATGGAGAGCAGGCAGCGGCGCAGGAGGTCGCGCACGTTCCAGCTGACGATGATGACAGAGAGATCGGTCGCCATCGCCGTGGCAGGGTCAGAACTGCCGACGGACAGTGAAGTCGGCCAATTCCAGCAGCGCCGTCCGGTAGGGGCTTTCCGCCAGCGTGCCCAACGCCGACCGGGCCTGTCCGACGTACTGGCGGGCGGTCTGCAGCGCCTGCTCAATGGCCGGCGAGGCAGCAATCGTCCGTACAGCCTCCTGGACCCTCTCCTCGGTGGGGTTCTCCAACACCCGGCGGACAGCCGGGTCGTCGGGGTGTTCGGCCAGATAGCACAGCGCCGGCAGGGTGAGCAGGCCCTGGCGCAGGTCGCTACCCACAGGCTTGCCCAGCGTTTTCTCATCGGCGACGAAGTCCAGCACGTCATCCACCACCTGGAAAGCCAGCCCCAGGCGCTCGCCATAGGTGCGCAACGCCCCTCCCGTCGGCGGGTCAGCAGCAGAAAGGAGCGCCCCAGCCTCGGCGGAGAGGGCAATCAGGGAGGCAGTCTTGGCGTAGATGCGCTGCTCATACTCCTGACAGGAGGTCAGCCGCTGCCGCCCGTCGAACAACTGGCGCACCTCGCCGTTGCAGATGACCATCAGGGTCTCGGCGAAGCGGCTCATCAACCGGATGTTGTCGGTCAGCGAGACCAGGTAGGCGGCGCGGGCGAAAACGTAGTCACCGGTCAGCACCGTCGCGCCAGGAGTCCAGGAGGCGTTGAGCGTGCCGACGCCCCGGCGGACGAGCGAGCCATCCACCAGATCGTCGTGGATCAGCGTGGCTGTGTGGAGCATCTCCACCGCCGCGGCAGCGTAGACCGCCTGTTGGGGGTCGGCGCCGCAGAGGCGGGCGGAGAGAAGCGTCAGCGTCGGGCGCAGCCGTTTCCCGCCACCACCGATCAGATGGTCCAGCGCTGCGCTGATCGCTTCGTGCTGATCGGCAGGGCGTTCGTGCAGAAGCGCTTCTGTACGTTCCAGGTCATCGCGGATCAGGTCGAGAAAGGGCAAGTCTACAGGTTGCATCGTCTGTCAACCACCTGTTCTGAGAGTTGCCGTGGTGCGGATGCCGAACAGCCGCTGAGCGTTCTCCGCCGTTGTGGCGCCGATTTCCTCCATCATTGCGCCGCGGGCCCGGGCGACCGTCTCCACGACGTAGCGGACGTACGCTGGCTCGTTGCGCTGGCCGCGGTGCGGCTCTGGTGTCAGATAGGGACAGTCGGTCTCGACCAGCAGCCGCTCCAGCGGGACCGCGGCCGCTACGGCGCGCAACCGGCCAGCATTGGCGAAGGTCACCGGCCCGGAGATGCCGATGGAGAAGCCCAGCGCCAGCACTTCATCCAGCCGCTCTGGCCCGGCAGCGTAGGAATGAAGGACGCCAATCCCCTGCGCCCCCGCCCGCTGCTCTCCTCCCTCCACCTTCCAACTCCCACCCTCCAACTTCCAACGCCGCAACATCGCCAGCACATCATCATGAGCCTCGCGGCTGTGGATGATCACCGGCAGTCCCAACTCCGCAGCAAGGGCCAGTTGTGCCTCGAACGCCCTTCGTTGCACGTCACGTGGCGAGAGGTCGCGGTAGTAGTCCAGCCCGATCTCGCCGATGGCGACCACCTTCGGCTGGCGGGCCAGGGCGCGCAGTTCGGCCAGCACCGCCGGGGTGACCGTCTTCGCGTCGTGCGGGTGGACCCCCACGGCGGCGTAGATGAAATCGTGCTCCTGGGCCAGCGCCACTGCCGCGCGGCTGGAGGCCAGGTCCGTGCCGACGTTGACCACCGCCGTCAGCCCGGCCTGTCGCGCCCTTCGGATCACCGCCGGGCGGTCGGCGTTGAACTGAGGGAAGTCAAGGTGGGCGTGGGAGTCAATCACTCCGCCAACCCCGCCAGCCTCAACCCCTCGTCCAACAGCGGTCTGACCCTGCTCCCATCTGTTGTCTCGCAGTAGACGCGGACGATCGGCTCGGTGCCGGAGAAGCGGATCAGCAGCCATCCGCCGTCCTCCAGGACGTACTTGTAGCCATCCAGGGTGACGATCTCCGTCACACGCAGGCCGGCCAGCCGTTCCGGCCGGGCGCCGTCCAGCCGCGCCTTCGCTTCCGGGCGTTTCTCTGGCGGGAAACGGGTATCCACCCGGTCGTAGTAGTAGGTTGCCCCTAACTTCGCGTACAGGTCGGCCAGCAGTTGGGAGGGGGACTTGCCGGTGCGCACCATCAGGTCGAGGAAGTAGAGGTTGCCCAGGATACCGTCCCGTTCGGGGACGCTGCCGCGGAAGGCATAGCCGCCGCTCTCCTCGCCACCGATCATCGCGCCGGTCTCCAGCATCTTGGGGCCGACGTACTTGAAGCCCACACCAGTCTGGTAGACCGGCACGCCGTAGATCTCGCCCAGCCGCTCCAGCATCGAGGTGGTCGAGAGCGTCTTGACGATGGCCCCCCGCTCGCCGCGCACTTCCAGCAGGTAGTAGGCCAGCAGGGCGTAGACCTGTAACTGGTTGACGAAGCGGCCGTGCTCGTCGCCGATGCCCATGCGGTCGGCGTCGCCGTCCAGGATGAGACAGACGTCGGCACTCAATTCCACCGTCTTGCGCAGGCCGACATCCACGTTGGGTGGGATCGGCTCCGGGCGGGCCATCTCTGGGAAGAGTGGGTTGGGGATATTGTGAATCTCCGTGACGCGGGTCCGCCCCCCTTCCAGCAGGCGGGGGAACCAGCCGATGCCGTTGCCCCACATCGGCTCGACCACCAGGTGGAAGCCGCTGGCCTTGATGCGCTCGATGTCCACCAGCCGGCTGATGTGGGCGATGTAGGCCGGGGCGGGGTCCCAAACCTGGATAAGGCCCCGCGCCTGCGCTGTCTGCAGGTCCAGCCGTGGCACGCTGTCGGCGGGAGGGATGGCGGCCTCGATTTCCTGCAGTCCCTCTGGGGCCACTGCCGCGCCGTGTTCGTCGCGCACTTTGAAGCCGTTATCGCCGGGCGGGTTGTGGCTGGCGGTGATGTTGACGCCTCCTGCCGCCCCTCGCTCGGTGACGCTGTAGGAGATGACCGGGGTAGGAGTCGGGCCGTCGGTCAGCCAGACGCGGAAGCCGTTGGCGGCCAGCACCTCGGCGGCGGCGACGGCGAAATCGCGCGAAGCGAAACGCCGGTCGTGGCCCACCACCACGTCCGCGCCAGCGTGGCCGTGGGCGGTCAGGTAGTGGGCGAACCCCTGCGCGCAGCGGCGCACGTTGTCGAAGGTGAAGTCGTCGGCGATGCGTCCTCGCCAGCCGTCGGTGCCGAAACGGATCGTGGTCTCCATCTGTTCCTCCGGGAAGGTCTTATGGCCGGTGCTCTCGCCGCAGCAACTCCAGGTCAGCATCCACCATCATCTTGATCAGTTCCTCGAAGGTGACGGTGGGCTCCCATCCCAGCACGCGACGGGCTTTGCTGGCATCAGCCACCAGCAGGTCCACTTCCGCCGGGCGCATGAAGCGCGGGTCCTGTTTCACGTACTTCTGCCAGTCCAACCCCACATGACTGAAGGCCACCTCGCACATCTCTCGCACCGAGTGGGTCTCTCCCGTGCCGATGACGTAGTCATCGGGCTTGGGTTGCTGGAGCATCATCCACATCGCTCGCACGTAGTCGCCGGCGAAGCCCCAATCCCGGCGCGCGTCCAGGTTGCCCAGGCGCAGTTCGTCGGCCAGGCCCAGTTTGATCTTCGCCACCCCGTGGGTGACCTTGCGGGTGGAGAACTCCAATCCCCGGCGCGGCCCCTCGTGGTTGAAGAGGATGCCGGAGACGGCGAAGATGCCATAGGACTCGCGGTAGTTGACCGTGATCCAGTGGCCGTAGACCTTGGCCACGCCGTAGGGGCTGCGCGGGTAGAAGGGGGTCTTCTCGTTCTGCGGCACCTCGCGCACCCGCCCGAACACCTCGCTGCTGGAGGCCTGGTAGAAGCGGATGCTGGGGTCAACGGTGCGGATCGCCTCCAGCATGCGCGTCACTCCCAGCGCGGTCACCTCGCCGGTGAAGACCGGCTGCTCCCAGGAGGTGGGCACAAAGGACTGGGCAGCCAGGTTATAGACCTCCTGCACGGGGTGGTTCTGAAGGATGGCGATGAGCGACCCCTGGTCGAGCAGGTCGCCGGAGACCAGGGTGATGCGGTCCTGGATGTGCTGGATGCGGGTGAAGTTGACGGTGCTGGTACGCCGCACCATGCCGATGACATCGTACCCCTTCTCCAGCAGAAACTCCGCCAGGTACGAGCCATCCTGGCCGGTGATGCCGGTAATCAATGCTGCGGGCATGTCCTTCTCCTGATGGTAATCTCACGGCTCCTCAGGGAACCCGTGTTGCAATGTCCCACATAACGACTAAAAAATGCAACTGTCTACTTATCCGGGGTTTCAGGTTTCAGGTTTCAGGTTGAAGGTTCTCCTTTCTCCACCCTGGAGCGCCAGTACTCCAGCGTATCCCTCAACGTCTGCTGGAAGGGAATCTCCGGCTTCCAGCCGGTGCGCCGCTGAAACTTCTCGGCGCTGCCGTAAACCACGACGGTGTCGGCGGGACGATAGAGTGCCGGGTCCACCTCCACGCGCACCTGCACCGTGGAAAGGGAGAGCAGGCTCTCGAGCAGGCCACGGATGGACTGCGGTCGGCCAGAGGCCAGGTTGTAGACCTCGCCCGGCTCGCCGTGGAGGGCGGCCAGGTGGTAGGCGCGGACAATGTCCCGCACGTCGGTGAAGTCGCGGGCCACGTCCAGGTTGCCCACGCGCACCACCGGCTCCTGCAACCCGGCCTCGATGCGGGCGATCTGGTGGGCGAAAGCCGGCACGACGAAACGGGGAGGTTGCCCCGGCCCGGTGTGGTTGAAGGGCCGCAGCCGGACCACGTCCATCCCGTAGGCCAGGTGGTACTGGAGCCCCAGCATGTCCTGTGTCACCTTGCTCACTGCGTAGGGGTTGCGCGGGCGCAAGGGACTCCCCTCGCGCAGTGGCAGTTCCTCCGGACACGGCGCACCGTACTCCTCGTTCGAGCCGATAACCAGGACGCGAGCGGACCGTTCGCCCTGTCGCACCGCCTCGAGCAGATTCAGTTGCATGCGGATGTTGGTCTCGAGCGTATCCCACGGGTCGGCGAAGGAGGCGGGGACATAGGACTGTGCGGCCAGGTGGAAGACCACCTCGGGGGCGAAATCGGCCAGCAAGCGGGCTGTCTCCTGCGGGTCGCGCAGGTCAGCCCGGACCAGGTGCAGGGACGGAAGGGGGTGAGGCTCCTGCACCGGCTCGGGGTAGACGATGCCCAGGATCTCCCAGGAGGTATGCGTCAGCAGGTAGGTACAGAGATGTCCACCGACAAACCCCCCGGCCCCGGTGATCAGCGCTCGCATCCCCCACTCCTCTCTGGATTCTCGGTTGGATTATACCCTACACCAGGCAGGGTGGCAACCCGATAGAACCACAAACAAGAGGAGCCGAACTGTCGGCTCCTCTTCAATGGGGGGGTGGGACGGGGGTGGGTTCAAGCCCCTTTAGCCACCTCGGCCAGTCGGGCGAAGGCCGGCCCGTCGCGGACGGCAAGGTCGGCCAGAATCTTGCGGTCCAGCTCTACCCCGGCCTGCTTCAATCCACGGATGAAGCGGCTATAAGAAAGGCCATGCTGACGGGCAGCGGCATTGATACGCACGATCCACAGGCTGCGCAGATCGCGCCGGCGCTGCCGACGATCACGATAGGCGTACCAATGAGCCTTCATCCACGCCTCGTTGGCGCGGCGGAACAGGCGATGGCGCGACCCGTAATAGCCCGCCGTCTGGCGGATGATCTTCTTGTGACGATAGTGAGTTCGGGTTCCCCCTTTGACTCTCACGGCCCTATTTCCCCTTCTCTGCCAGATAAGGTGCCAGTCGGCGCACTCGCTCTTGCAAAGCCTTCGCTTCGACCGGCAGCATCTCGTCGTACAGCCGCTTGGCGCGCGCGCTCTTGCGCCGCCGCAGGTGGGACTTGCCCAGTTTGGTGCGCATCAGTTTGCCCCTGCCCCCTTGGGTCAGGCGAAAGCGTTTGGATGTGGACTTATGGGTCTTGATCTTCGGCACGTCTTCCTCGCTCGCGGCAGCCCTACTTCTTCTTGGGCGCCAGGATCATCAGCATCGTCCGTCCTTCAAGGTCAGGTTCCTGCTCCACCACCGCCACATCCGCCAGTTCCTGAGCCACCTCTTTCAACTGCTCGTGGGCCAGTTCCGGGTAGGTGATCTCCCGGCCGCGGAAGCGGATGCGCACCTTGACCTTCATCCCCTCTCCCAACCACTCCCGCGCGTCCCTGATCTTCATGTCCCGATGGCTCTCGTTGGTCTTGGGACGCAAACGGATCTCCTTGACCTCGGCCTGCTTCTGGACCTTGCGGGCCTCCCGCTCCTTCTTCGCCTGCTCATAGATGAACCGTCCGTAGTCCATAATACGGACAACCGGCGGCTCGGTGTTGGGCGAGACCTCCACCAGGTCCAGCTCCTGCTCGCGGGCCCGCTCCAGCGCCTCGCGTACGCTCATCACTCCCAGGTGCTCACGGTTCGGGCCGATCACCCGTACCGCGTCCGCGCGAATCTCCTGGTTGATGCGGTAGGCTGCGCGCAGGTCTTTGCGAAACTTCTTAGGATGTCTCCTCTTGATGGTTGGTTTACCTCACCGGGTATGGATGAATCCTTCGACTGACGTGCGGCCAATCATAACATAAACGGAGAGAAGTGTCAAATCTCCTCCGCCTCCGCCAACGGGCGCAAAGCGACATGCAGGTAGGCGAAATCCCCCCGCGGCGGCATCAGGTCGGTCACCTCGACGATGCGATACTTCCGGCCACCCAGTTCCATCACCTCTCCCAGGCGGGGCGGGGCCTCCTGATTGAGGATGGCCCCCGGATGGCTCCTGCCAATGACCACGTAGCTCACCTTGTAGACCATTGGACTGCCTCCGCCTGAAAGTCACTCACAGGGAAAGATTGCGATGCCGTAACTTGAAGGAAAGGTCGCAGGCGATGTTGCGCATGACGATGAAACCGATGTGATGGTCCGCCTCGCACAGCGCCCAGAAGGCCGCGCGGGGCACGACGAACAGCACCGTGGGCTCCGTGATCGCACGGATGGTGGCCGAACGCGCCCCCTGGTCCACCAGCGCCATCTCCCCGAACACCTGCCCCTGGCCCAACTGCACCACCGGCTGCATCTCGGGCAGGCCCGGGGTGTCCACGATGCCACCGCTGGCGACCAGCACCTCGACCATCCCCTGCTGAACCAGATAGAGGTCGTCCGATGGCTCGCCAGCAGAGATGATCGTCTCCCCGGCGCTGAAGGTCGCCGTATGGCCGATGGAGACGATCTGTTCGATCTTGGCCTCCGGCAGGCCGGCAAACACCTCGCTGTGCCGCAGGAAATCGGTGATCTTTTCCATCCCCTGCCTCCATGACCGCTCAGGGTCACTTTTATTCTATCACAGAACTGAGAGAGAGGGAAGCAGAAACCTGCCGATGTTACGTCCCTTCCCTTTTCCGCCGCTCGCGAGTATACTTTGGGTAGCGGATGACCCCTCCCACTCCCTGTTCCGTGTTGCGTGGTCCGTGGTGTTTGCACCGAGGTATCGAGGATGGCAACCCAGACAATCCTGGTCGTGGACGACGAAGCGCAGATCGTCCGCCTGGTGCGTGACTACCTGGAAGAGGCGGGTTTCCGCGTGGTGACCGCCGCCGACGGCGCGCAGGCATTGGCCGTCGTCCGCCACGAGAAGCCGGACCTGGTGGTGCTCGACCTGCTGATGCCAGGGATGGACGGGCTGGAGTTCACCCGCCGCGTCCGGCGGGAGCAGGACCTGCCCATCATCATGCTCACCGCCCGCGCCGACGAGACCGACCGGGTCGTGGGGCTGGAGGTGGGGGCGGACGACTACGTCGTCAAGCCCTTCAGCCCACGGGAACTGGTCGCCCGCGTGCGCGCCGTCTTGCGCCGCACCCAGGCCACGCCACGCCAGCCATCGGCCCTCCGCGCCGGCCCGCTCCTGCTCGACCCCGTCACCCACACCGTCACCCTCTTCGGACAGCCAGTGACGCTCACCCCCACCGAGTTCAGCCTGCTGGAGACGCTGATGGCCCAACCGGGGCGCGTCTTCAGCCGCAGCGACCTGCTGGAAGCGGTGCGGGGAGTCGCTTTCGACTCCTACGAGCGGGCAGTGGACACGCACATCAAGAACCTGCGCCGCAAGATCGAGCCAGACCCGGCCCATCCCCGTTTCATCCTCACCGTGCACGGCGTGGGCTACCGGCTCAACCCGGAGATAGAGGATGCGTAGCCTGTTCCTGAAGGGCTTCCTGGCCTTCCTGGCCGTGCTGTTCGTCGCTCTGGGGACGATGGCGCTGCTGGCCGGCTGGGCCACGACGAGGGAGTTCCGCCGCTACGCCCTGACCCACGGGCCGATGTGGAACGCGACGGTGGCCGAACTGAGGGAGTACTACGTCACCCACGGCTCCTGGGAGGGACTGCAGGAGCGGCTGCTGGCCATCGGCAGGATGGCACCACCTGCGCCGGGGATGGGCGGGATGATGCGCCCTGGGCCGCTGCCCTTCCGGCTGGCCGAGCCCGATGGGCGCATCGTGGCCGACACCTCCGGCCCGCCGCAAGGTGTCGCCGCTGCGGAGGAACTGGAGCGCGGCGTGTCCATCGAGGTGGATGGGCAGGTGGTGGGCATCCTCCTGCCCGCGCCAGGCAGCCTGGCCTTCCTGCCGCTGGACACGCCGCAGGTGCGCTTTCTGGCTCGCGTCCGCCTGGCGCTGGTCGTGGCGGGACTGGCAGGCCTGATCGCGGCGCTGGTCATCGGCGGGCTGCTGTTCCGCTCCATCGTCGCCCCGCTGCGCGGCCTCACCGCCGCCAGCCGGGCCATCGCCCGCGGCGACCTCGCCGCGCGCGCGCCGGTGCGCGGCCACGACGAATTGTCCGAACTCGCCCGCGCTTTCAACAGCATGGCCGAGAGCCTGGCGCGGGCGGAGACGGCGCGCCGCAACCAGACCGCCGACCTGGCCCACGAACTGCGCACCCCGCTCACCGTCCTCCAGGGGACGCTCGAGGCGATGTTGGATGGGGTCTATCCGACCACCCCGGAGAACCTGCAGACCGCGCTGGCTCAGGTACACACGCTCTCCCGGCTGGTCGAGGACCTCCGCCTGCTGGCCCTGGCCGACGCCGGCCAACTGACGCTGCGCAAGGCGCCGCTCGACCTGCGCCCTCTGCTGCGCGAGGTGGTGGAGGCGCACCGACCTCAGGCTCAGGCGGCAGGGGTCTCGCTGGCCCTCGAGTCGCCGCCGGCCCTGTCGCTGGTGCTGGCCGACGCCGACCGGCTGGTACAGGTGGTCGGCAACCTGCTGAGCAACAGCCTGCGGCACGTGCCGGAGGGTGGACACATCACCGTGCGCGTGACCGAGGCGGAGCGAGCAGTGCAGGTCGCCGTGGTGGACGACGGGCCAGGCGTGTCGCCGGAGGCTCTGCCGCGCCTTTTTGAGCGTTTTTGGCGGGACGACCCCTCCCGTCGTCGGGCGACAGGGGGCAGCGGCCTCGGCCTGGCCATCGCCCGTCACATCGTGGAGGGGCACGGCGGGCGCATCTGGGCCGAGCCTACCCCCGGCGGCGGGTTGACGGTCTCGTTCACCATCCCCGCCGCGCTGTTGGCTGCCTGAGTCACCAGACCTCCATCAGGCCCTGGAGGTCTGGGCAGGTCAAGGAGATAGAGATGCGAGAAATCCGCTGTCAACGGTGTCACCACATGTTCACCGTCAGCCGAGAGTGGGTCGAGACGGCGCTGAAGGAGATGGAGCAGAAGGGGCAGGACCACACCAATCTGGAGTGCCCCAAGTGCCGTCACACGATCAAGGTGCCGCGGGCCGACCTGGAGCGGATGCGCCCTCACTCTCCGGGCCAGGGTTCCAACTCTGGCGGCGCGTCGTCGAACCAGGCGGTGTAGAGGGTGGCGAAGGTGCCCTCCTGGGCCAACTCCTGCAATGTCAGATTGACCCGATCGCGAAAGGCAGAGTCGCCAGGGGGCAGCATCAACGCCAGCGGCACGCGGGTCAGCCGCACGGCGGTGACGAAGACTCCCTCGGTGGCATAGGCCGGGCCGAGCATATTGGCCCGCTCCCCCACCACGGCGAACACCTCCCCTGCCTGCAACGCGGCGATGGCCTCTTCCAAACTGGCTTTGGTGACCATCGCCACGGAGATGCCCGCTTCCCGGGCGGCCCGTTGCAGCGCGTCGGCACTGCCGGTGCCACTGACCACGGCGACGGTCTGCCCGTTCAACCCGGCGACGTCCTCCAGATCCACCCCCTCCTGCACCATCACCCCCTCGCCGGCCACGCAGGTGGTCAGGCTGAAGTCGGCCTGCCGCTCCGCCTCCTGGGTGTGCGCCATCCCGCCGATCAGCAGGTCGGCCTCGCCCGCGGTCAACATCCGCCGCCCCTCCTCGGCGGTGACGGGCAGGAAGTCCACCGCCGCACGGTCCCCCAGCCAGCGCTCGGCCAGGAGGCGCACCAGTTGCACCTCGTAGCCGGTTGGCTCGCCGTTGACGTTGTAGGAGGCAAACGGCGGGCGGTTGCTGACCATCGCCACGCGCAGCCGTCCCCGCGTCTCCAGCGCTGCCAGGGTGCCGGAGACCCGCTGCGTCTCCTCTGCCTGGGCCAGTGAGATCGTGGTCGCACCGGGCCAGGACTCGAAGGTCGGCAGCGGGTCGCCGGGGAACCAGCGGGCGTACAGCGTCTCGTAGGTGCCGTCGGCGAGCATGGCCTGGAAGGTGAGCGCCACCAGGTCGGACAGGCCCGGCTCGTCCTGGGCGAAGGCCGGGGCGACGGCGGCGCGGGTGTACTGGCCGACGATGCGGCTGCCCGGCACCATGCTCAGTCCACGCACCAGTCGGCGGCGCAGGTCGGTCACGGCGACCACCTCGCCGCTCTCCAGCGCCGCCAACGCCCGGTCGAAGTCGCCGTAGGCCTGCAACGTGGGGGTAAAAGGGACCACTGCGGCAAGCGCCGCCGCCGCGTCTTCACCCTCGACCACCCCTACCGGCAGGCCGGCCAGGTCACCCGGCGCGGTGATGGTTGCCCCCTCGGCGGCACGCACCAGCAGCGCGTGGCCGTCCCAGAAGTAGGGCGGGCCGAAGTCCACCTGCGCCTCAGCCTGACGGGTGTGGATGAGCGCCCCCAGCGCCAGGTCCACGTCCCCCGTCTGGATGTGCTGGGCAGCGGTGTCCGAGCGCACCTGGCGGAACTGTACCGCCTGGGGGTCGCCCAGCCAGCGGCGGGCCAGTTCGCGGCCCAGGTCCACGTCGAAGCCGGCCAGTGTGCCCTCGTCGGTGACGAAACCGAAGGGCGGCAGGTCATAGCGCACGCCCACCCACAGCACGCCGCGCATGCGGATGCGGGCGGGGACGGGGGTGCCAGCGGGGAAGGGGGTAGGCGTGGGGGTGGGCTGCAACGGAGGGACGGTGGGTGTGGCCGGCGCGCAGGCGGCCAGGAGGAAGAGCGCGCATGCGAGCACTGAGAGCAAGCGTTTCATATCTCCCATCCTGTTCTGCTTCGGTCAGGTTCGGTGTGCCAGGACGCCAGGCCTGGCGCGCAGCGCCCAGCGCAGGGTATCCCGCCCCGTAGCGGCGGCATCCCTATGCCGCCGCCGGTGGCCGCCAGCGGTCTTACCGTGGACACGGTGCAGGCAGGTATGGCGCAAGGACGCGCCACTCGTATCCCGCCCCGTAGCGGCGGCATCCCTATGCCGCCGCCGGTGGTCGCCAGAGGTCTTACCGTGGCGGATACCCCGTGATGCGCCGAATCTCCTCATAGAGCGGCCGCAGGCGATGGTACATCTCACAGTAGACCCGCCGATAGAGCCCTTCGTACACCTCCTGCACGTCGGGGCGGGGGAGGAACGTACGGCTGACGCGGGTCATCTCCGCCACCGCGGCGGCGAAGTCGCGGTGCAACCCCAGCCCCACCGCCGCGTCCATCGCCGCACCCAGGCCAGCGGTCTCGTAGATGTGGGGGCGGCTGGCCGGGCGGTTGAAGATGTCAGCGGTGATCTGCATCGCCGCGTCCGACTGCGACCCGCCGCCGGAGACGCGCACCTCGGTGGTGTGCATCCCCAGCCGCCGCTCCGTCCGCTCCAGCCCCTCGCGCAGGGCGTAGGCCAGCCCCTCAAGGATGGCGCGGTAGATGTGGGCGCGGGTATGGACGTCGCCGAAGCCGATGATCGCCCCCTTGGCCTCTGGTCCGGGCACCTTCAACCCCGGCGACCAGTAGGGCTGTAGCGTCAGGCCCATCGAGCCGGGCGGGACGGCGGCCACGAGTTCATCGAACAACTCCTCCGGCGCGCAGCCCAACTCCTCGGCGCGCTGCTGCTCGCGCAGGCCGAACTCCTGGCGGAACCAGGAGACCATCCAGTAGCCGCGGTAAATCTGAATCTCCAGGTTGTAGGCCCCCGGGACGGCGCTGGGGTAAGGGGGGATGAGCGGGATGACCTCGACGTAGCGGCGGCTGGTGGTGTTGACCGTGGCGGTGGTGCCGTAGGAGAGGCAGGCGATGTGCGGCTCCAGACAGCCGGCCCCCAACACCTCACACGCCTTGTCCGCGGCAGCGGCGATGAGCGGCAGTCCCGCCGGGATGCCGGTCGCCTCCGCCGCCTGGGGGGTGATCTCCCCCAGCGGCTGCGTCGGGGGCACCAGGTCGGGGAGCAGCCGCTCATCCATCGGCACCGCCTGCCACTTCCAGTCCGACTTCTTCGACCAGGTCAGCCGCTTGTAGTCGAAGGGGATGTACCCCACCTGGCAGCCCACCGAGTCGGCGAAGCGGTCCACCAGGCGGTGGGTGAGGTAGCCGGAGAGGAAGAGGTACTTGTGGGTGCGCTGCCAGACCTCCGGCTGGTGGGTACGCAGCCAGTTGGCCTCCGCCTCCGCCTGGAGATAGGCCACCGTTTCGGTCATACGGGTGAGGCGGAAGGCCAGGCCCCACAGGCCGCCCACCGGCGGCAGCCCCTCGGTGCGGCGCTGGTCGAGCCAGACGATGGCCGGGCGCAGCGGACGGCCCTGCTCGTCCACATTGACCATCGTCGCCCGCTGGGTGGTGAGGGCGACGCCGGCCACCGCCGTCCTGGGGACGGGACTTTCGCGCCACAGGCTCTGGCAGGCAGCGCAGAGGTGGTCCCAGAAGTAGTCCGGTTCCTGCTCCGCCCAGCCGGGCTGACGGGAGAAGTACGGCTCGATGGGCACGCGGGCCTTGTGCACCAGGTTGCCGCGCAGGTCGAACAGCAGCGCGCGGATGGACTGCGTGCCCACGTCAATGGACAGGATGTGGTCGGCGGACATCGGTCACCTCCGTGGATGAAGCGATGCTGGGAGTAGTGTACCTGATTTGTGGAGAGAGCACAAGAAGAGACAAGGGCGCAAGGGCGCGGTCAGGAGACTGCGCCCAGCCACGTGACCCGCCCCGCGCCCTGTAACCCCGTAGCCGACGCATCCCTATGCGTCGGCGCCCCGGCATCGGGATGCCGGGGCTACCGAGCACCGCCTGGCCATCCCAACCCCGCAGCGGCGGCATCCCTATGCCGCCACTGCCTGACCCGCCGGGCGCCCCATAACCCCGTAGCCGACGCATC